>CAZKKD010000033.1:0-17969 GCA_964553265.1 uncultured Planctomycetales bacterium
GCACCACGGCGGTCTCGATGTCGTCGGACGCGATGCCGGGGCCATCGTCCACCACGCGAATCCGGGTGCGGCCGCCGTCGCGGATCTCCACCGAAATCTGCGCAGCGCCCGCGTCGAGCGCATTCTCGACCAGCTCCTTCACGACGCTGGTGGGGCGTTCGACGACCTCGCCGGCGGCAATCCGGTTGCGCACCGCTTCGGGCAGGATGTGGATGTGGCCCATCAGGCGATCCTCCCCACGGCGCCCGACACGGGCGGCCACAGTGCAGCGGTCATCTCGGGGTGAGCGGGGTGGCGGGGCAACGGCAGGCGCGGAACGGCGCGTGCCGGCACGGCGGACCGGCACACGGACGGCGGAGGGACACGGCGGATCAGAAGCTCTGGACCGCTGCCTCGGCCGTGTCCGCCATGGTGAAGATCTGCGTCAGGCCCAGAAGCTCGAACACCTCGTACACGTTTTCCGTCGGCGAAGCGATGATGATGTTGCCCTGGTTTTCCTGCGCCATGGCCAGCGCACCGATGAAGACCCCCGCCCCGGCGCTGCTGATGTACTCCAACCCCGAAAGGTCCGCAACGATGCGATAGACGCCCTCGTCGAAAAGGTCGTTGATCGTCTCGTCCAGCTCCTCGAAGGTGTGCGCGTCCAGAAATCCGCTCAGACGCAGGATCGCCACCCCCTCGCCGGCCTTCTCGGACTTGATATTGAGCTCAGGCATCGTCTATTCCTTCTCCTGCCAGTCCCGCACGTATTTTACCATGCGCAGCTCATTGCGAAAACCCTGCACAAACGTGTATTTCACCTCATCCATGATCTGCCGCATGAGGAAGATTCCCAGCCCGTTCCGCCGCCCGGCCGCCACGTGCTCGGCGATGTCCGGCGCTTCGATGACCGAGGGGTCGAACTCCCTGCCGGAATCGTGAATGACGACCTCGAACTTCGTCGCGTCCGCGTCGAGCATCAGGTTGATGGAGAGCTCGCTCTCCCCGTCGGCGCTTTCGAACGCGTGCTCCATGATGTTCGCCACCGCCTCGTCCACGGCCAGGATGATGCGGTGCATGTCCTTGTCCGGGAACGCACTCTCCCGCACCACATCGCTGACCGCTTCCCGCACGGAGGCGAGGTAGCGGGTGTTGTTCGGTATCACCAGGTCGCGGTGCACGCTGTCCTTCATGGGCGCCAACTTCCGTCAGGCGGAGCCAAACGCGACGACGGTGATGTCGTCGTGCTGCTCCGCATTTCCCTTGTGGCGTTCCAGGTCCTCCAGCAGCGCGTCGACAAAGGCCTCGCTGCCGAGATCGGTGTTCTCCTTGACAAACGCGTGAAAGCGCTCGTCGCTGTATTCCTCGTTCTTCTCGTCCATCGCTTCGACCACCCCGTCGGTGTAGAGCACCACCCGGTCACCGGGCTGCAGCTGGACGGTCTGCTCCTTGATGGTGCGCTCGAAGAGCGGCCCCTTGTCGAACCCGAGGGCGATGCCGCTGGGGTTGACGAGCTCCACCTCCTTCGTCGCGCCCCGGAAGAGCACCATCGGGTTGTGGCCGGCGCTGGCGACCACCATCTCGTGCGTCCGGACATTGAGGACGATGTAGAAGGCGGTGACGAACATGCCCCGGCGGATGTCGGCAGCCACCACCTGGTTGGTCCGCAACAGCGTGTTGGAGGCCGAGGTGTTGCGCGCCGCGACAAAGCGGAGCACCGTCCGTGTGGTGGCCATCACCATGCTGCCGGGGATGCCCTTGCCGGAGACGTCGGCAACGATGATGCCGAGGTGCTCCTTGTCGATGGGGAAAAGGTCGTAGTAGTCGCCGCCGACCTCCTTGGCGGGATGATAGGTGGCGTGGACATCGAGGCCGCGGATGTGCGGAATCTTCGGCGGCAGCAGCTTCTGCTGAATCTCCCGCGCCATCTCCAGCTCGTCTTCGTAGCGCTGGTTTTCGCGTTCGGCCTCCTGGGCGGCCTGGAGGCGCTGGGTCATCTCGTTGAACTGGCCGGCGATGGCGCCGATCTCGTCGCTGGAATGCGCCCGCGTCTGGTGCTCCAGGTCCCCCTGCGCCACGATGTCCATGTCGTGGATGAGCGTGTGCACGGGCTTGGTCACCACCCAGGCAACGAAAAAACAGATGCCGGCCGCCAGCGCGACCGCTACCACGCCGATGGCAATCATGATCGTGCGCAGGCTGTCGAGCTGATCGTCGATGCGCTTGGCGGAGAGCGCCAGCACGGCGCTGGCCTCCACCGGGGCCCCCTTCACATCGGCCTGGATGGTCTTCTGGAAGTTGAGGCACGGCACCCGGCCCCCGCCCTCCTCCACCGAGCCCCGGTAGACCTCGATGTTCTGCAGACGGCCTTCGGACTCGCCGATCAGGATGTCTTCGTCGCGCGAATCGATATTGATTTTGCGGCGCTGTTCAAAGGGGCGGGCGCCAACAATCGGACGCTTCTGCGCGTCGTAGAGGAAGGCGTCCAGAAGCTCGGTCTTGACCTCTCCCTCGTTCGCGAGTTCCACGGTCAGGACCCGCTTCAGCACAGCGCCCTCATAGACCATCTTGTTGACGCGCTTGACGAGGAATTCGAGAGACTGGCGGAGGATTTCGCGAACCGTCTTCTCCATCTCCGGATCGTAATTCGGATTGGCTTCTTTCATTTTGACGGCATCGGGAGGGGGCTCGGTCGTGATTCGATCGTACAAGCGCAGGAGGTCGGCAATGTCCTGATCGATCATCTTCTCAAGCGCTGCCTTGAGCTGGTTTTTCTCAGGCGCGTCGTACTCCATCGGGTACTTCTCGTCCAGTCGCTTGCCGATGGCGTCCTGCAGCGCCTTGCGAAGCTCGTCGTTGTCAAACTCCCGCTGCAGGTCCGCTTCGGTCAGGATGCCCAGCGTAAGCGGCCACATGGCGGGCTGACGGGCGCGGGTGGAGAGGATCTGCTCCCCGATCCGGCTGAGAAAATTGATGCCGGTCACCCCGTTCTTCTTGACGTCGTTCATGAGGGAGTGCTGCATGTTCTTGCTCACCCAGACCCCCCAGGTGGTGATGACGGCCGCCACGAGGATACAGACCGGGATCGAGAACTTCGCCGCCAGGCCGAGACCGCGCTTCCTCAGGCCGGCCCCCTTGCCGTGGGTGTGGCTGGCGCGGTCGCTCTTGGCGGACTTGGCGCCCTTCTTGCCCCGGACCGAACGCTGGGACGAAGCGGCGGACTTCGCCGATACCGCCTTTTGGACCCCGGTGGTCCCGGAACTCCGGCCGCCCTTGACGGCCTTGTGCACGCCGGTGGTGCGCTTGCTGGCCCCCTTGCCGCTCACGGCCTGTCGCACGCCGGTGGAGCCGGTGGTGCCGCGCCGGGCGCCTTTCTTGATGACCCCGGATTTCCTGGATTCGTCCTGTGCAGACGCACCGCCCTTGCGCCCGGAGTCGCCGGAGCGCTTCCGGGAAGCGTTTGCGTTGCGCGCGGCGCGCTTGCCCGACTGACGGGACTGATTGCGCCGATCGCTGTCCGCCATGGCAACTCCGCGTCTATCGGGATCGGGACAGCAGCGTCAAGGCGCTGCACAACCCAACGGCCCCGAGGCCAGAAGCCTGCCTGCACACACCAAACTGCCGTTGCCGCAGCCATCCGTGGCGGCTGCGGCATCCTACCCCTGCGGAACCGTAACTCTATTCAGCATTAGCTATTAAATCATATCCGTCGCGCGAGACAAGGCAAGCGGGAATTCGCTCGCCCGGAGAAAAATCTCCCCCCCTCATCCGGATCCGGCCGTCCACCCCTTCGGGCGCTTCGCCACGGGTGCGTCCCAGCGCTTCCCCACCGCCGAGCGGCATATCCACCAACACCTCTTCGCGGGCGCCCACGCGACTGTCGAGCCACGCAAAGGCATGCCGCTGCTGCAGTTCCATGATCCGCTCCGCCCGCGCCCGCGCGACTTCCGCAGGCGGGCGGTCCGGCAGGCCCCGGGCAACGGTATCTTCTTCGGGACAATAGGCAAACACGCCCAGATGCTGAAAGCGTCCTTCGTCCACAAACGCGGCAAGGCGCTCAAAAGAGGCCTCGTCCTCGCCCGGAAAGCCGGTGATGATGCTGGTACGGAGGACCAGATCCGGGATACGCTGCCGCAGGCGGTCGAGCAGGTCCAGCACCTCACGTTCCGAGATGTGCCGGCCCATCGCAGAGAGAATCCGATCGTCGATGTGCTGGATAGGCAGATCGAGGTAGCCGAGCAGGCGCGGTTCGCCGGCCAGCAGGTCGATGACCTCTTCCTGTTGCCGCAGATGCGCCGGGTGCGCATAGAGCAGGCGGATCCACGGCGCGCCGGGAAGCGCCAGAAGCTTTTGCAGAAGAGCGCCCAGCTGTGGAACGCCGCCGCGGTCCATCCCGTACGCGGCCGTATCCTGGGCGACGAGGGCAAGTTCCCCGACTCCGCTCTCGCTCAACTCCTCCGCTTCGGCCAGGATGTCCGCTTCCGGACGGCTCCGCAGGCCGCCCCGGATGAGCGGGACCGCACAGTAGCTGCAGCGGTTGTCGCATCCTTCGGCCAGGCGAAGGTAGGCGTACGCGCCCCCACTGAAGAGGAGCCGCGGCCCCCCGGCGAGCGGCGTTGGCTGCCCAACCCCGCAGACACGATCCGTCCCTGCCTGGCGGATCGCCTCGAACGCAGCCGCGGGATCGGCGTAGGCGCCGAAGCCGAAGACGCCGTCGAGCGCGGGGAACTCCTCCAGCAGCCGCTCTCCGTAGCGCGCGGCCATGCAGCCGGTGACGACGACCTGCAGATCGGGATGGTCATCCTTGAGCGCCAGCATCTCGTCCAGGTGCGCGCGGGCCTCTTCGCGGGCCGGCTCGATGAAGGCGCAGGTGTTGACCACCACCACGTCGGCGTCGGCCGCTTCGACGGCCAGGTCCCATCCCGCCGACAGAAGCGCGCCGAGCAGCGTCTCCGCGTCGACCTCGTTCTTCGCACAGCCGAGGCTGACCAGCGCCACGCGGCGAGGAGCGTCGGCCGAACGGGCAGCGCGCTCGGGGGTTGCGTCGTCACTCATATCCTGTCTCGCTTCCCAGAACTCCGTTTGCCGCAAACCGCACACGCGAAACCGGGCGGCAGCATACCTGCTCCGCCCACGCGAGACAAGCCGGAACGCAAATTCCGGCAAGTACGGACAGGCAGGAAAGGGGAAAGCAGACGGCGGGCGTCCGTGTACAGCTATTCGTCGCCGGTCGGGCCGGCTCCGAGGACCATCTCCGCGGAGAGGTCGGCGAAATCAGTCATCCGGAAGTGGTCGACGAGGCGACGGCGCTCTTCGCGCACTCCCGCCACGGCGGCCTCTCCGCCGGCGGCGACCTCGTCGGCGCGGATGCGCTGGGTGAGCTTGCGGTAAGCCGCTTCCAGCTCAGCTTCGTTCGGCCGGGGCAGACCCATCGGCCAGACCCACTGGTCGGTGTCCGGGTTGACCCGCATCGCCTCAAGCGCGGCCAGCGCCGTCAGCACCCGGTCCGGACGGACATTGCGCCCCGCCCCGCCGGCCTCCTGCCCCGAGCCGATGGCGCGGCCGGCCCGGATGCCGGTGCGCAGCGCTTCGGCCGTGAACGGCTGCGGCGCCTGACCGGACAGGTCCACCACGACCCCACCGATGCTGTACCGACTGCCGTGTCCCCGCTCGTCGTGCCGGCGGTGGTGCGCCCCGCCCCGCTGGTACGAGTCGTGCGCAAAGGACTGTCGCGAAAAGCTGGCGGGAATGCTGCCGACCATGACGTCCGGTCTCCCGAAAGCGCCGGGACCCGATCCCGGCGTGTCCGATAACGGTCTCTGCTTCGAATATCGACACGCCGCGCCCTGCGCCTTGAGCAAACATTATCGGCCCCGCTCTGCCCCCTCGCGTTCCCGATGACGGTAAAACCCGACGTTTCCCGGCTCCGGACTGGCGTCCGGACCGGTCGCTCCGTATAATGCCAGCGTCCGAAGCACACTGAGGAGAATGGGATGCCTACCACCGTGGTGACCGGTGGCGCCGGCTTTCTCGGCAGCCACCTGTGCGACTACCTGCTCGCGCAGGGGCACGAGGTCGTCTGCGTCGACAACCTGATCACTGGCCGCACCAAGAACATCGAGCACCTCGACGCGCACCCCAACTTCCGCTTCCTGCGCCAGAACGTTTCCGATTACATCCTGGTCAGCGGGCCGGTGGACTACATCCTCCACTTCGCCTCCCCCGCGAGCCCCATCGATTACCTGCGCCTGCCCATCCAGACGCTCAAGGTCGGCAGCCTCGGCACGCACAACGCCCTGGGCCTCGCCAAGGGCAAGGGCGCGCGCCTTCTGCTGGCGAGCACGAGCGAGGTGTACGGCGATCCGGCCGTGCATCCGCAGCCGGAATCCTACTGGGGCAACGTCAACCCCATCGGCCCGCGCGGCGTCTACGACGAAGCCAAGCGCTTCGCCGAGGCCATCACCATGGCCTACCACCGCACCCACGGGGTGGAAACGCGCATCGTCCGGATCTTCAATACGTACGGCCCGCGGATGCGGGTGGAGGACGGGCGGGTATTGCCGTCTTTTCTGAGCCAGCTGCTGCGCAACGAGGACGTCACCGTCTTCGGCAGCGGGGAGCAGACGCGCAGCTTCTGCTATGTCTCCGACCTGGTGGAAGGCATCTACCGGCTCCTCCTCTCCGATGAGGACGAACCGGTGAACCTGGGCAATCCCGAGGAGATCTCGATCCTCGGCTTTGCGAAGGAGCTGAAGGCCCTGACCGGGTCCTCCAGCAACATCGTCCATGAACCGCTGCCCGAGGACGACCCCAAGCTGCGCCGGCCCGACATCAGCCGCGCCCGCGAACGCCTGGGGTGGGAACCGAAGGTGCACCGCGAAGACGGCCTGCAGCAGACCATCCCCTACTTCCGGCACGAACTCGGCCTGGACTGACCAGTCGGCGCCCCCTGTCAGCAGGTGAGGTGAAAGCCCGCCGCGACCCGGCGGTCGCCCTGCATCCCGCGAACGGTATCGACCGCCTCGGCGGTCGGCTGGGCCATCAATTCCACACCGCGGGCGCGCAGTGCGTCAGCCACAGCATCGGGCGCCGCCATCCGGCCGAACGCCCCGGTGCCGATCACCAGCACCTCCGGTTCCGACTCCAGCACGACAGCAAGGTCTTCCAGGGACAGGCGATGCCCCTCCCGCCGCCACCAGCCCGGACATACCTCGCCGCCGGGCAAGAGGACCAGGTCCTCGGTGTACTCCGTTCCGGCAATCCGCATCCGCCCGAAGCGGTAGTCCTCAATCGGCATTTCCAAAACGCTCCTTATCCCCACAGCAGAATCAGCGCCATGCAGACCAGCCCCCCGGCCATCTCCGCTGCCGCGATGGGCCCCAGGCGCACACCAGGGAGCAGCTTGCGCAGCATGGGTTCGAGCCGGTCCAGAAAGAGAAGCCCCGCCAGCCCGTCGAGCACCAGCAGGACCGAAAGGACCAATCCCACCTGCACCCAGAAAGCCATGGCGTCAGCTCCTTCGGAAAGCGGTGGCGGGGGAACGCAGGCACAGTGGGACGGCGGGCGTATAGTACAGCGCCCCGCAAGGTGGTGACCATTCCCTCTCCCTCCGGGAGAGGGAGATATTTTCCTGACAAACTTGTTCATCTACTTGCGGGACGCATCCTTAACGGCAGATTCGCTCAGGGCGCCCCCAGCATCCGGCGGCTCCGGGCCCGGAGGGCTTCGCGGCGTTGGGCCAGCGGCATCCCGCCCAGCCGCTCCGGCCAGGCGGGCGCGTACATCCGATCCGCCAGCGCCAGCACCGGCGCCCGGCCACGCGAATCCCCCAGCGTGGTGAGGGCCAACGCCGCCTCGTAACGGACCTCCGGACGCGGATGCTCCAGAAACGGCGCCACCATGCTGTATGCGTCCGGCAGGCGGAGAGCGGCGGCGGTATGGCAGGCGTCGATCACGGTTTCCCCGCGCGCCATGGCCTCCCGAAGCAACCGGACCACCTCCGGCGAAGCGACCCCCGCATCGCGCAGGCAGATCCCCACCAGCACCGAACGGAGACGGGGATCGCGTTCCCGTTCGCGGTAATGCGAGACCAGCAATCCAATGAGGCGGGCCGCTTCGCCGGCTTCCCCGCGCATCCTGTGTTCCCGTGCCCGCGTGGCCAGGAGGCGCATGGCGATCTCCCGCTCGTCCCAGTACGGCGACTGCAGCATCTGCCGGCAGCGCTCCGGCGTCGCATCGGCGCGGGCCGAAAGATAGGGCTCGTCGTCGTATTCGTAAAAGGCATGGCGCTGGCACCCCACCAGCACAACGAGCACCGCTGCCGCGCACAGCGCGCCACGCATCCGGCCGCCGATCATGGCAACGCCCTCCGGCAGAAAGCGAGCAGATCGGCCTGGACCAGGGCCGAGACGTAGTTGTCGATATTGCCGTGACGAACCGCCCCCTCCCATCGGCGCACCACTTCGTAGTTCTCGGTCGCACCGGCCATGGAAGCTCCCCGAAGAAAGGGGCTGGCGGTCTGATAGTAATTGACATGCTGAACAGGCCCGTTCGCCCCGGCCTGCGGCGCACCATCATAGGCAAAGAACGAACGCCCGCGCCCGCCCAATGGGCGATCAAGGGTCACCAAGCTCGCGGTGGTCCCTTTCGCAAACGGAATGGCCCCCTTGCGGATCGCATCCACGGTAATCAGCAGATCGACCGGAACCTGGGGGGAAAGGCGCAACAGCCGCCGGACCGTCTCGCCGGCCGCCGCCCCCCCGTAGCCGTATCCGGCCAGTGCGACCCGCAACGGCACCCCGGCGGCGCGGCGCCGGGCCACTTCCGCACGGATCCAGCGGACCGCTTCGGCTTCGCCATCTTGTGCAAACAACGCCACGCTGCAGGTCTCCAGCGCGCATGCGTCGGCGGCCAGCGTGAGGCCGCTGGCCGCATCCGCGACGCCTTCCTCCGTTCCCGGAAAGACCGCGAGGATGGCTCCGGCCCCGGCCCGACGCAGAACCCGTTGCCTTGACGACGACGAAGCACGCGCCGCCGGGGGGGGCGCCCGCACGGCCGCCGCCACCCGCGCAGCCTGTGGCTCCTGTCCCGTGCAGCCGCACAGGAACCCTCCCAGGAGAATGATCAGCGCCCCCCCGCACCGCCAGTCCATGCGCTGCCTCCATCCCATCAGTCGCCGCCGTCCCGGAGTACCCAGCCGGAAAGCGGGTCGTCAACCCATTCCGGATGTAGCAAAGCACGCACGCGGTGTCAAGGCGCGGAAGCGCACACCGCCGCGGCCCTGCCCTCCGCGATCGCCCCACCGGGCCGGAACGCAAAAGCAGGCCGGCCGTCAAGCGTGCAACATTGGCATTCGTGATCAGCCGGGTCCAAAGGAACCGGCAGGAGACTGCTCAAAGAGAAGCGATGGCCTCGTGCACAGACTCGGCCATCCGGTAGTAGTGGTACACCCCCGCGAGTTCGAAGAGGTGGCGAAGACGCGGTCTGGCGCCGGCAACCACCAGGCGCTCACGGTCCCCGCCGCAGCTTTCCGCCAGCAGATGCAGCACCCCGACGCCGCTGCTGCACATATAGGTGGTACGGTCCAGGTCGACGACCACCCCGCGTTCCGGCGACACAAACCCCTCGCCCAGCAGTTGGCTCAACTCGCGGGCTTCGTCCTGCCCCATTTCGGGGGGGAAGCGGATGATGAGAACCCCGTCCTCGGCTTCGAACTCCAGGCCGCTGCCGGCGCTGCGGTTCGGTTGCATCTCCCCCAGCGCCCGTGCGACAATCGCCTGCGCTTCCAGGTCCGAAACCGGCCGCGGCAGAAAATCCAACGCCCCCAGTCGGAGCGCACGCCCCGCCGCATCGCTTCGGGTGACTTCGCCCATCAGGACAAACGGCGGCACCTCCCCCGTTTCCTGCCGGATCCGTCGCAGGAGCGTCAGGCCGGAGATGTCGGGCATGTCCTGTTCGGCAATCACCAGGGCCACCGGTGCGGCCGACTCAAGGTAGACCAGGGCGTCGCCAGGCACAAGGATGTGCCGCGGGGCGCGTCCATCCCGCTCCAGGGCGGCGATCAGGCGGCGCGTGTCCCGGCTTTTGGGGGCGACCACAAGAATCTCACTCATGTTCCGCTTCCCGCCGCAGCTGTGTTTCGGCTCGATCCGGAATGTAAGGACGCGTCCAACAATACGTTCAGCCATCTGACTGAAGTTATTGTTGGACGCGTCCTAAGGTCCGCCGCATCCCGCCGCCGCGAACCGGGGACGACCCTTGGCACCGTTGCCCGTCAGGTAGCGTCCCCGCGGTCGGTCACGCCGGTACCTTCACCGGCCGGCTGGGCCAGTTCGCTGCAGAGGCGTAGCAGTTCGTCCGGGTTGAACGGCTTTTCCAGGCACCCGTCCACAAGCCCCTCCAGCTGCCGGCGGACCGATTCGTCCAGGTGCGCGCTCACCACCAGGATCCGCACCCCGGCCAGGCGGTCGTCCTTGCGCACCTCGCGGCAGACATCCACGCCATCCATCTTCGGCATGCGGATGTCCAGGAGCAGGATGTCCGGCGGGTTGTGCCCCAGCATCAGGCACGCCTCAATGCCGTTGCGCGCTTCGCTGGTGCGGTACTCTTTCTGCAGAATGCGACAGATCAACTGGCGCACATCGTCATCGTCGTCCACCACCAGCACACTCGGCGAACTGCCAGCACCCAGGCCATCCGGTACAGGCATGCCATGCTGGCGCAGGAAGACGGCCACATCTTCCGGGCGCACGCGGTGATGCCCACTCGGCAACACGAAGCTCGGCAGCATCCCCTCCTTGACCCAGCGAAGGATGGTCTTGCGTGTCACCCCGCAATATTCGGCGACCTTTCCCAGCGACAGGCCTTTTTGCTGCTTCAAGGCGCCCCTCCTCTCCTGACAAGCCTTTGCGGCCAGACAACAGGTGTCCCGTTTGTCTCGTTAGTTACACATAGGCCGCTTGACTCAAAGGTACCACACTGGTGCAGCTTGTCAAATTTTCCCGGGCATGCTTTCTCATAACATACTACAGGTCAAGGAGTATGCTGCAATAAAAAAAAGCGTGGAGCCAGAGGTCCACGCTTTTGTTCGAACGAAATGTGAAGTGCAGAAATCTTGCCGCATTACGAAGTCGCATCTTCCTTCGGTTCTTCGTCTTTTTCCGCTTCTTTCGAGCTGTCGCTGTCAGCCGTTGCGTCCGGGGCGGGCGCCGAGTCGTTCGATTCCGCGTTCGACGCTTCGCTCGAGGCTTCCGCCTCGCTGCCCGCTTCGGCCGCCTGCGGTTCCGGTGCGGCGGCCGGAGCCGCTTCCGGTTCGGCCTGGACGCGCGCCTTGGCGCGGGCGCCCTTCTTCTTCTTGCCGCCGATCTCCTCCTCCACCAGCTCGAAGAGGCACTGGTCCCCCCCGTCGCCGATGCGGTGGCGATCCAGGTGAAGAATCCGCGTATAGCCTCCCGGGCGCTGGGCATAGCGCGGGGCGATGGTGTCGAAGAGGTGGGCCACGACGCGCTTGTCGTTGAGCGCGCTGATGGCGCGCCGGCGGTGCGCCAGGGTACCGCCCTTCGCCATGGTAATGAGCTTTTCGGCCACGGGGCGCGCTTCCTTCGCCTTCGCCGGCGAGGTGACGACCCGGCCGTGCTCGAAGAGACTGGTCACCAGGTTGCGGACCATGGCTTTCCGATGGCTCGATGTCCGGTTGAGTTTTCGACCACGTTTGCAATGACGCATCGTTCTATGCCTGCCTTTCTCCAGCGGGGGCAGCGGTTTGGCCGGATCGTTTCCGCTCAGGCCTCCGGCGGCAGCTCCATGTCGAAGGAGAGGCCGAGTTCGGACAGCTTGCCCTTGATCTCCTTGAGGCTCGTCTTGCCGAAATTCCGCACCTGCAGCATTTCGGACTCCGTATGGCTCACCAGGTCGCGCAACGTCTTGATCCCTTCCGCCGCGAGGCAGTTCGCCGCGCGGACCGACGGGTCGAGCGTGCTCACCGGCTCCCGGAGCTTTTCGATGAGCTCGCGGTCGGCGGCGCTGGTCGGGATCGCTTCGCCGGTCTCCTCGGCCGGCCCCTCGCGCTCCAGCTCTTCGCCCACCTCGAAGTACTTGACGAAGGGGGTGAGGTGCTTGCGCAGGATGGACGCCGCTTCGACCAGGGCTTCCTCCGGGCGGATGGCGCCGTTGGTCCAGACCTCAAGGATGAGGCGGTCGTAGTTGGTCATCTGGCCGACGCGCGTGTCCTCGGTGCTCCAGCGCGTGCGCCGGACCGGCGAGAAGGTGGCGTCCATCGGGATGACCCCGAGGACCTGCTCTTCGGGCGCGAGCTCTTCGGCAGTCTTGTAGCCGCGGCCCTTGGCGATCTCCACCTCGGCGTCGAAGCTCCCCTTCTCGTCCACGATGGTGGCGATGAGGAGATCGGGGTTGATGATCTCGACGTTCTGGCTGGTCTCGAAATCCTTGGCGCGGACCTCGCCGGCGCCGCTCCTGCTCACCCGGATCGTCTCCGGTCCGTCCCCCTCGAGGCGCACGAGCAGCCCCTTCAGGTTGAGGATGACGTTGGTCACGTCCTCGTAGATGCCGGGGATGGCGGTGAACTCGTGGCTCGCGCCCTCCAGCTTGACGCTGACCGGCGCTGCCCCCTCGATGCTGCTCAGCAGCACCCGGCGCAGGCTGTTGCCCACGGTGATGCCGTAGCCGCGCTCGAACGGTTCGGCGATGAAGCGCCCGTAGGTCTCGCTGGCGGTATCGTCCTCCAGCAGCACCTGCGACGGCAGCTCAAAGCCTCTCCAACGGATCCGCATGAAAGTTCTCCCGATGCCAGGCCTGCGACAGGCGTTGCGCGGCTTCTTTGGGAACGGCGCCTGGCCAGCCCGTCCCCCCATCGCCGCTGCGAATTGCCGAGTTCGTTCCGGATCTCAGGCGGTCAGACGCGCCGCCGCTTGCGCGGACGGCAGCCGTTGTGCGGCAGCGGGGTCACGTCGGTGATGGCCTTGACGGTCATCCCGGCGGCCTGCAGACCGCGCACCGCGCTCTCCCGGCCGCTGCCGGGGCCCTTCACCTGCACCTCCAGTTCGCGCAGGCCCATCTTCTGGGCGCGCTCGGCGCAGGTTTCGGCCGTCTTCTGCGCGGCGAAAGGCGTGCTCTTTCGGCTGCCCTTGAATCCGATCGCCCCCGCCGTCGCCCACACCAGCACGTTGCCGTAGATGTCGGAGATGGGGATGTTCGTATTTTTGAAGGTCGCGTTCACGTGGGCGAGGCCCTTCGTGACGTTCTTCTTGACCTTCTTTTTCCGATACCGTTTGCCCATCCGTTCTTCGTCTCCTGGCTGCTGATGCCGCGGCTAGCGCATCGCCTTGACGCTCTTCTTGCCGGCGACCGTCTTCTTCCTGCCCTTGCGGGTGCGGGCGTTGGTGCGGGTCCGCTGGCCGCGCACCGGCAGGCCGCGGATGTGCCGCAGTCCGCGGTAGCACCCGATCTTCTTCAACCGCTGAATGTTCTGGTTCACCTGGCGCCGGAGCTGCCCCTCGATGACGTAGCTCTTGTCCAAAAGGTTGGCCAGGCGGCTCAGTTCGTCTTCGGTCAGGTCCTTGGCGCGCTTGGTGGGATCGATGCCCACGCGCTCGACCACCTCCTCGGCGGTCGTCCGCCCGACCCCGTAGATGCTGGTCAGCGCCACGGGGACGATCTTGTCGTTGGGGATGTCCACGCCTACGAGTCTCGGCACGCCTTCTCTCCTTCTGCCTCCGGGCCTTACTTGCCCTGGCGCTGCTTGTGGCGCGGCTCCGTCTTGCAGATCACGCGCACGACGCCCTTGCGCCGGACGATCTTGCAGTTCTCACACCGCCGCTTGACCGAGGGTTGCACCTTCATGGGTCTTCTCCGCGCGCTGTCCGCGCTTTCGTCTAGCTTCGGTACGTGATCCGCCCGCGCGACAGGTCGTAGGGCGAAAGCTCCACCGTCACCGTGTCGCCGGGCACAATCTTGATAAAATTCATCCGCATCTTGCCGGAGACGTGGGCGAGCACCTCGTGCCCGTTTTCCAACTCCAGCCGAAACCGCGCATTCGGCAGCGATTCCTTCACCGTCGCCTGGACGGTAATCGCTTCTTCTTTTGCCATCGCTGCGGCTCCGTATTCGTCGTCAGGCGGTCAGGACCAGGGGACCGTCCGGTCCGATCGCCACCGTGTTTTCGAAATGGACCGACAGCTTCCGGTCCCGCGTGACGGCCGTCCAGCCGTCGTCCAGCACATCCACCTCCGGCACGCCCGCGTTGATCATCGGCTCGAGCGCCAGAACCATCCCCTCTTCGAGCACCAGGCTCCGCTCGGGGAAGTGCCGCGAGACGAAGTTCGGCACCTGCGGCGGTTCGTGCATCTCCCGCCCGATGCCGTGGCCCACAAACTTCCGGACCACCGTAAACTTCCGCCCCTCCGCACAGTCCTGAATCGCCTTGCTCACGCGCGACAACGGCGTGCCGGCGCGCATGAACTTCGTTCCCGCTTCCAGCGCATCGCGTCCGGCATCCAGCAGTTTCCGGCTCTTGCGTCCGACCTCCCCGACCGGGAAGGTGCGGGCCGCGTCGCCGAAAAACCCGCCGATCTTCACCCCCATGTCGATGGAGATGATGTCGCCTTCGCGCAGGCGGCGTTCGGCGCTCGGAATTCCGTGGACCACCTCCTCGTTGATCGAGGCGCAGATGGTTCCCGGAAAGGGCGCCCCGCCCGGGGCCGAGCACGGGTAGCCGAGAAAGGCAGGCTCCGCGCCGTGGTCCCGCGTGTACGCCTCGGCCGCCTTGTCCAGATCCAGCGTGCTCACGCCCGGCCGGACCAGTTCTTCCAGTATGCGCAGCGTATCGCCCACGATCCGTCCGGCGATGCGCATCTGTTCGATTTCGTCCGGCGTCTTCAACGGCGGCCGCGCCACGTCGACTCCCGTCCTGCGGTCAGCGCCGGCGGCCGCGCAGTGGTTTGCCGCCCTTGACGAAGCCATCGTAATGCTTCGTCAGGAGGTGGCTCTCCACCCGCTGCACCACGTCCAGCGCCACGCCGACGACAATCAGCAGGCCCGTACCGCCCAGGAACGACGCCACCTGGTACGGCACATCCATCGCATCGCTGATGAAGGTCGGCACCACCGCCACAAAGCTGAGGAAGATCGCCCCCGCCAGCGCGATGCGGGTCATGATCCGCTCCAGGTACTCGGCCGTCTTCTTGCCCGGCCGGACCGCGGGGATGATGCTTCCGTTCTGTTTCAGATTGTCGGCCCACTCGTTCGGGTTGAACGTCACGGCCGTGTAGAAGTAGCAGAAAAACACGATCAGCCCCACGAAGGTGACGATGTACCAGTAGCTGCCCCAGCCGAAATAGTGCTCCAGCCCCACCGCCTTCAGAATCCACTGCGGCAGAATCAGGAGCGACTGGGCGAAGATGATCGGGATGACGCCGCTCTGGTTCACCCGCAGCGGCAGAAAGCTCCGCGCGCCGCCGTAGACGCGCCGGCCGCGGGTCGCCTTCGCCTGCTGCACCGGGATCCGCCGCTGCCCGAGCGTGATCATCACCACCGCCAGCACCATCCCCACAAAGAGCAGAACGAGCACCGCCACGTCGCCGAGGCTGATGTTGCCGCTCTGCCCCATGCCGCCGGTCGTGAACTCGTCCCGGATCAGCGCAATCGTCTGCGGCAGCTCTGCAATGATGCCGGCCATGATGAGGATCGAGATGCCGTTGCCGATGCCGAACTCGTCGATCTGCTCGCCGAGCCACATCAGGAAGACCGTCCCGATGGTGAGCGAGAAGATGCCGAAGAAGTAGAAGGCAAGGTCGCCGAGGTATTCCTCCGGCACCAGGAAGCTATTGGCCGCATTCCCTTCGCGCTGCCCCAGCAGCATGCTGCAGGCGATGCCGGCCTGGAAGAGGCAGAGCACCACCGTCGACACGCGCGTGTACTGCTGAATTTTCTTCCGGCCGGTCGGTCCCTCGCGCTGGAGGCGCTCCAGCGCCGGCACGATGCCCACCAGGAGCTGGAAGATAATCGACGCGGTAATGTACGGCATGATCCCCAGGGCAAAGATGGCCCCGTTCAGGAACGCGCCACCGGTGAACATGTTCGCCAGGCTGAAGACCTTGCCCATCGCCGACGAGGTGTCGAGCTGGTTGACAAACTCGCTCACCTTCACGACGTCGATGCCCGGGATCGGGATGAAGCACCCGAACCGGAAGACGACCAGAAGAAGCGCCGTCACCAGCAGCTTCTTCCGGAGCTCTTTGACCTTGAAGATATTGCTGAAGCTATCCAGCATCGACGTTCGCCTGCTTTCCGGTCATGCGCTGCGGGGGCACCACCTCGGCGGTCCCGCCCGCGGCTTCAATCTTCGCCTTCGCCGCGGCGCTGAAGGCCTGCGCCTTCACCGTGAGCGCCTTGGTGATCTCGCCGGTTGCGAGGATCTTCACCCGCTCGACCCGCTTCGAGACGCCCTTCGCGCGCAGCGCCGCCGGGTCCACCGTCTCGCCGGCCGCGAACAGCCTTTCGAGCTGCCCCAGGTTCACCGGCAGGTACTCCTTCCGGTAGCGCGCATTGTTGAAGCCGCGCTTCGGGGTCGTGCGGAAGATGGGCATCTGCCCGCCTTCGTATTTCTTCAGGCTCTTCGAGTTCTTCTGGCCGAAGCCCTTGTGTCCGCGGCCGGCCGTCTTGCCGTGGCCGCTGGACTCACCGCGGCCGACGCGACGCCGGCGCTTGTGCGCGGAGACGGATCTGTTGATGTCGGTGATGTTCACGAATTCACCTCCAGTTCCACGCCGCGCAGATCCGCCACCTGCTCGCGGCTGCGCAGTTTCTCGAGCGCGTTCATGGTCGCCTTGACCAGGTTCTTCCGGTTGTTGCTGCCGAAGCTCTTGGTCAGCACGTTGTGCACGCCGCCGAGCTCGAGCACCGTCTTGACGGTCGACCCGGCGATGATGCCCGTACCCGGACCGGCCGGAACCAGCACCACCTGCGCCGCGCCATAGCGCCCCCGCACCTCGTGCGGGATGGTCCCGTCGCCGACCAGCGGGAACGGGATGACGGCCTGGCGGCCGTTCTTGATCGCCTTCTGGATGGCGACAGGCACTTCCTTCGCCTTCCCGTAGCCGACGCCGACCTGGCCCTTGGCGTTGCCGACCACCACGATGGCGCCGAAGCTGAGGCGGCGGCCACCCTTCACCGTCGCCGAGCAGCGATACACCCCGCCGGGCACCAGCGTGTCGGTGAATTCGTCGTCGCGCTCTTCGCGCTCCTCGCGCCGTCGGCCACGCCCGCCGCGTCGGTCACCGCCGCGGTCACCGCGTCCGCCGCCACCACCACCGCCACGGCCACGACCGCCACCGCCACCGCCGCGATCATCACGGCGCGCCCCCCCGCCCGACCGCGCGCCGCCGCCGCTCGGAGCGGCTTCGGGCGCCTTCGGGGCAGGAGCGTCCGCGGTCTGCGGAGTCTCGTTCGATGCGTTCTGGCCTTCGGCGCCGGCCGTGTTGGGAGTCTCGTCCGCCACGTCTCGCTTCTCCTTAGAACTTGAGCCCGGCCTCGCGGGCCGCGTCGGCCAGGGCCTTCACACGTCCATGATACCTCCGGCCCCCGCGGTCAAAGACCACCGCGGAGATCGACTTCGCCGCCGCACGCTCGGCGATGAGCTTGCCCACCGCCGCGGCCGCCTTCGCGTTACCGCCGTAGGACACCGACCCCCGCACCTCGGGGGAGCGGGTCGACGCGGCCGCCAGCGTCCGCCCGGTCTCGTCGTCGACGATCTGGGCATAGATGTGCTGCAGCGAACGCCGCACCGCCAGGCGCGGCCGCTCGGTGCTTCCCTCCACGCGGTTGCGCACCCGCAGGTGGCGCCGCTTCAGATCCTTGTGCTTCTTCTTGTTCCGATCCATGGGTCGCGTTCCGTTCGCAAACGTTCGTGGGCGGTTCCACCGCGGTCAGGCGGCGCCGAAGCTCTTGCCTTCCAGGCGACGTATCTGCTCGTCGGC
>CAZKKD010000034.1:0-17785 GCA_964553265.1 uncultured Planctomycetales bacterium
GGCTGGCCCAGGCCTGGGAGGAGGGCTACCCCGGGCGCGTCGGGTGCCTGCGCGCGCTGCGGGGGGCGCGGGACGACATCGTCGCGCACTTCCGAGCCCTCGGGCGCCGGGCCGGCGGACTGGGCGGGCGGGCCATCGTCATCCCGCGGCCGCTGGGGGTGCACTGCGTCGTCCTGCAGCAGGAGATGCGCTACCACTTCCTCGACTTCCCCGACGCCGTCCGCGCCGCCGGGGCCGGGGTGGAAGCGACCGGCCACACCCTCATCGACTGCGCGGCCGAAGCCGACTGCGACATGATCATCTTCGGCGGCGCGGGGACCGAAATCTTCAGCCCCGACATGATCGAGGAAGGCATCTACCGTCCCTCTCTCGGCTTCGCGAAACACTGCCGCGAGGCCGGTCTGCCCTGCCTCATGCACTGCTGCGGCCGGACGAAGATCTTCCTCGACAACGGCTGGTTCCACGACCTGCGCCCGACCATCTTCGAAAGCTTCACCGCCGAACCGCTGGGCGACATCGCCGACCCGACGGCGGCCGCGCACGCGCTTCCGGACGAGGTCTGGTTCAAGGGCGGCCTGCCGCTCGACCGCCTGCTGCGGGGCACGCCCGAGGAGGCCGCGGAGCTTACCCGCCGCGCCTGCGTGGCGTTCGGCGACCGGCGCTTCATCCTCGCCGGCACCTGCGCCATCCTCACCGGCACGCCGCGCGAAAACCTGGAGGCCGTCGCCGACGCGGCCCTGGCGTTCGAGTAGATAGCGTCGCCGCCTTGGTCTTTACTCTTGTGCCCGTCGTGGCTATACTTCCCGACAGGCTCGGGAGGCAGACGATGGTTGTTCGGAATGACATCATGAATCGTCGGGAAGAAATCCGTCGCATTGCAGAAGCGCATGGGGCGCACGACTTGCGCCTGTTCGGATCGATTCTGCACAAGGACGGCCCGGCCAACGATCTGGACCTGCTTGTGCGGATGGATCCAAACCGATCGCTGCTCGATCGCATCGCGTTGATGCAGGCGCTTGAGGACCTCCTTTCCTGCAGTGTGGATGTGGTAAACGATCGGGCGCTGGATCCGCTCCTCCGCGATACCGTTCAGGCTGAGGCCCTTCCGCTGTAGGCTCTGACACCGAAGGTCACAACCCCACCCGTTCACCGGCGCGCATACTCTTCTTCGAGGTCGATCAGGTCGGCTTCGAGCGTGTCGAGCTCCTGCTTCAGGGCGCGCATGCGCTCGCCGTCGTTGTAGACCGCCGGGTCGGCGAAGGCGTCGTGGATGGCGTCGCGGCGCTCTTCGTGCGCGATGATCCGCTTCTCCAGTTCGCCGGTGCGCAGCCGCGCGTGGGGCGAGGGCGGACGGGTGGCCTCGACCGCGGCGAGCGCCTCGGCGCCGGGGTCGGGGGATGCGGCCCGGGCCCGCGCCTGCGTTTTGCGGTCCGCCGTGGCGACGGCGCGCCGTTCCCGGCGGGCGGCGTCCGCTTCGGCAAATCCGCCAACGGTCAGGTACGCCTCGCCGTCTTCGATCCAGAGCACGCGGTCGGCCAGCGCGTCCAGGAACGCGCGGTCGTGCGTCACCACCAGCAGGCTCCCGCCGTAGGCCGCCAGCGCCAGCTCCAGCGCCTCGCAACTCTCCGCGTCGAGATGGTTGGTCGGCTCGTCGAGGACCAGGACGTTGTGCGGTTCCAAGAGGAGCCGCGTCAGCATGAGGCGCTTTTTCTCGCCGCCGGAGAGGACGGAGACCGGCTTCTCGGCGTCGGCCTCGCGGAAGAGCATCGCGCCCAGCACGTCGCGCAGGTCCTGCTCGGTCGCGTCGCTGCCGCAGGTGCGCAGGTACCGCAGGGGGCTCTGCCCCTCGTCGGGAAAGACCTCCTCCTGCCCGAGCACCCCCGGCCGGGCGGTCGCGCCCCAGTCGATGCGCCCGGCGTCGGGGGCGGCCTCGCCCAGGAGCGCCCGCAGGAGCGAGGTCTTGCCCGCGCCGTTCGGCCCGGCGATGCCGAGGGTCTCGCCCGGTTCGAGCGTGAACGCGAGATCCCGGAAGAGCGTGCGCGCGCCGAACCGGATCGCCACCCCCTTCGCCTCCAGCACGCGGTTGCCGAGGCGCGCGTGCGCGGGCAGGCGGAGCCGGGCGATGCGGTCGCGTTCGGCCGGGGCGTCCAGCCGCTCCAGCCGTTCCAGCCGCTTGTTGCGACCGCGCGCCTGGCGCGCGCGCTGGCCGGCGCCGTAGCGGCGGACATACTCCTCCTGCCGGCGGACATACTCTTCCTGCGCTTCGAAGGCCCGGCGGGCGGCGACGCGGCGTTCGTCGCGCAGCACGCGTGCGCGGCTGTAGGGTACGGGGTAGTGATGGATCGTCCCGTCCTCGATCTCCCAGGTCTCGCGCGTCACGCAATCCAGGAAGCGCCGGTCGTGCGAAACCACCAGGCACGCCGCCGGCGCGTCGGCCAGGAAGCGTTCGAGGAACGCCACGCCGTCGAGGTCGAGGTGGTTGGTCGGCTCGTCGAGGAGGAGCACGTCCGGCGCGGCGAAGAGGATCCGCGCCAGCGCCAGGCGGTTGCGCTCTCCGCCGGAGAGAATGGCCACCGGCTCGTCGCGCCGCGTCGCGGGGACACCAAGCCCGTCGAGGAGGGCCTCCACGCGCCGGTCGGCGTCGTGCCCGCCCAGCGACTCGTGCCGGGCCTCGAGCCGTCCGAGTTCGGCGAGGAGGCGGTCGGTCTTCGCGTCCGATGCGGCCAGCGCATCGTGGACGCGGCGGATCTCCCGCTCGACGGCGAAGACCGCCGCCGCCGCGGCCAGCGCGGCTTCGCGCACCGTGGCGTCCGGGGGAAAGACGGGGGTCTGCTCCAGGCGCGCGACCGTCAGCTCCCGCCGGCGGGTCAGCTCGCCCTCGTGATCGTCTTCGCCGGCGAGGATGCGCAAGAGCGTCGTCTTGCCGCAGCCGTTGATGCCGATCAGGCCCACGCGCGCGCCGGGGTCGATCCGGAAGGCCGTATCCTGGAGGATGCGGCGCGCGCCGTGATGCTTGGTCAGACCGTTGGCGGCGATGAGCATGGGCGATCAGGACGGGCGCATGTCGACGATGCGGAGCTCGAGACGCGGCGGGCTGTAATAGCTGTTGTGGCTGAGGCTGAAGACGATGTCCCAGTAGTCGGTGCCGGCCTCGATGCGATCCAGCCAGTCGGTGCGGTTGAAGACGACGGCGCGGAACGCGGTCTGGTCCTGCGAGGCGTAGAAGCTGAAGTGCTTGCCCGCCGCGCCCATGAGCTGCGGCCGCCCGGCCACCTTCACGTGCCGCGCCAGGAAGAGCGGCGACTGGTTGCCCTGCCCGAACGGGGCGAGGAGCTCCACCTCGTCGGCGAAGCCGTTGCCGATCTGGTGGAGGCGGATCTCCAGGTCGATGGTGAGCTCCGGCGCGAGACCGCCCTCCATCACCTGCCGGCGGCACTCCTTGTTGAACTCCTGCCGGAAGGGATCGATCTGATCGCGGACGAGGCTGAACCCGGCGGCCATCTCGTGTCCGCCGAAGGACTCGAACCGCTGGCGGCTGCGGCTCATCGCCTTGTAGAGGTGGAGGCCGGGGATGCTGCGCGCCGACCCCTTGCCGCGCTTGCCTTCGGCGTCGATGGCGATGACGACGGTGGGGCGCTTGAACTCGTCGACGAGGCGGCTGGCGACGATGCCGATGACGCCTTCGTGCCAGTGCTCACCGACGACGACGAGCGCGATGTCCTTGTCGAGGTCGATGCGCTCCTCCACCTGCCGGCGGGCCTGGTCGTAGATGTTGCGGCAGAGATCCTGCCGTTCGCGGTTGCGCTGGTTGAGCGCGTCGGCCATGCGGTGGGCGGGGCCCTCCTCCTCGGCGAGCAGGAGGTCGAGCGCCAGGCGCGCGCCCTGCATCCGACCCGCCGCGTTGATGCGCGGTCCGAGGCCGAAGGAGACATCGCGCGGGGTGATCTCCCGGTCGCCGAGACCGCTCACCTCCAGGAGTGCGCGCAGCCCCGCCTGCGACGCCTTGCCGAGCTCGCGCAGGCCGTAGCGGGCGTAGACGCGGTTCTCCTCCAGGAGCGGCGCCACGTCGGTGATGGTGCCGAGCGCGACATACGGCAGCACCTCCAGGAGGACGCGGCGGAGCTTGGGGCTCACCTTCTTCGCGCCGCTCACGCGTTCGCAGAGCGCCCACGCCAGCTTGAACGCCACCCCGACGCCGGTCAGTTCGCGGAAGGGATAGCGGCTGCCCTGGCGCTTGGGGTTGATGACCGCGTAGGCGCGGGGCAGCTCTTCGCCGCCGGGCTCGTGGTGGTCGGTGACGATGACGTCGATGCCGCTCTCCTGCAGGGCCGAGACCTCGGTGTAGTCGCTCACCCCGCAGTCGACGGTGACGACCACGTTCACGCCCTCGCGCTTCGCCTGGAGGATAAAGGCCTCCGACAGCCCATAGCCCTCCTCCACGCGGTCGGGCAGGTACGGCTCGGCCGGGTGCCCCAGGGCGCGGAAGAGCTTGCACAACAGCGCACAGGCCGTCACCCCGTCGCTGTCGTAGTCGCCGTAGACGACAATCTTTTCGCGGTTCTCGATGGCCCGGAGCAGGCGCTCGACCGCCTTCTCCATGTCGGCCAGCAGCCAGGGCTCGTAGAGGTGGGTCAGCGACGGCTGCAGGAACGCGCGCGCCGCGTCGGCGGTCGGCTCGGGCAGGCGGTTGGCGAGGATGCGGGCCGCCAGTTCCGAGATGTGCAGCGCCCGCGACAGCGTCCGCCGCACCGAACACGGATCGGGCTGCAACACCCAGCGCTTCTCCGTCAGGCCCGAGAGCTTGCGGAAGATACCCGTCTTGGAGAGTTCCATGCATGTGCGTCCTGCAACGCGCACCGCCGGCAGAGCTCCCCTCGCTCCCGTCGTCCGGTTCGTCCGTGCGCGATTCGGTGGTCGACGGGCGGCATTATAGCAGACCGCCCCCCCGCCCGCCAGTCCGAAGTGCGCCCCCGCCCGACGCGAAGCCCACCCCGCCGGCGCACCGGTTCGGCCTGCGCAGCCGAATGCACCGTTCCGCAGCGAATCCCCTTGCCTGTCGGCGGCCGTGCGGATACAACGGACGCAGAGGCTGCGCCGCGGGGGTCGCATGGGCGATCCACGCCGCGCCGCCGTCGGATTGTGCAAGGAAGCGGCATGGTTGCGCCGACACCCCCCGATACGGACCCCGTCCCGCGCGACGCCCCCGACCGGGCGGCCCAACTGGCCCGGCGCGCCGCGCAGGTGGCCTACGACGCGCGCGGCGAAGCGATCGTCATCCTCGACGTGAGCGCGCTGTCGAGCTACGCGGACTACTTCGTCCTCGTCACCGCCGGCAACCGGACGCAGCTGCGCGCCATCGCCCAGCGGGTCGAGCACGCCCTGGAGGCCAGCGGCGCGCCGCGCCTCGGTCGCGAGGGGCTGGAGGACGGGCAGTGGGTGCTCGAGGATTTCGGCGAGGTGATCCTCCAGGCGTTCGAGGCCGACGCCCGGCAGTACTACCAGCTCGAGGAGCTCTGGGCCGATGCGCCGCGCCTGCCGTGGACGCCGCGGCAGCTGGCCGACAACCCGGACGCGGACGGCGCCGGCTGAGCCTGCCCGCCGTCAACCGCAACACGAACGCCCCCGCCGGCGGACCGCCGGCGCGACAGCCGACAGCGAAAGGAATACAGCATGGTGCGGGTCAAACTGGTGGGCGCAGCCGGCTACGGCGGGCTGGGCATGATCGAACTCCTGCAGCGGCACCCCGAAGCGGAGCTGGCCGCCCTCGTGGACGTCCAGGACATCGGCACGCCGCTCAGCGCCATCTGGCCCTACCTTCGCGGCGTCTGCGACCTGCCGATCCTCGAGGCCGGAAGCGAAGACGACGAAGCGGTCGACGCCGACGTCGTCATCTACGCCACCCCCGACGGCGTGGGCCAGCGCGCCGCCGCGGCCGAGGTCGCGCGCGGTCGCAAGGTGATCGACTACTCCGGCGACTTCCGCTTCGGCGACACCGACACCTACCGCGACTACGCGGTCCGGCAGGGGCTCGAGCCCGCGCACCGGGCGCCGGACCTGCTCGACGGCAGCGTCTACGGCCTCGCCGAGCTCCACCGCAGCGCCATCGCCGAGGCGACCGTGGTGGGCAACCCCGGCTGCTTCGCCGTCAGTTGCATTCTCGGCCTCGCGCCCGCGGTGCGGGAGGGGCTCGTGGCCGTCGAGGGCATCGTCTGCGACTGCAAGACCGGCGTCTCCGGCGCGGGCAAGAAGGCGCGCCCGCCGTTCCACTACCCCGAGATGTACGACAACGCCTTCGCCTACAAGCTCGCCGGCCACCAGCACGTCATGGAGATCGAGCGCGAGCTTTCCGGCCTCGCCGGCGCGGCGGTGCGGGTCGCCTTCACCCCGCAGGTCGTGCCCATGACCCGCGGCATCCTGAGCACGCTCTACGGCCGCCTGCCCGACGGGGTGGACCAGGCCCGCGTGCTCGACGCCTACCGCACCTTCTATGGGGAAGAGACCTTCGTCCACGTGCTCGACGCCACCGAAACCGGCGGCACCGGCCACGTGCGCGGCAGCAACCGCGTGGTCGTCCAGGTCGCCTGCGACGAGCGCGCCGGCGTCTTCCGCGTCGTCAGCCACATCGACAACCTCGTCAAGGGCCAGGCCGGGTCCGCGGTGCAGAACCTCAACATCCTCTTCGGCCTCGACGAACGGCTCGGCCTCGACCAGCCCGGCGCGCACCCGTAGCGGCGAAACTGCCTGCAGCCCAGGACCCGCCGGCGTTCCGCACAGCCGCTTTCTCCTTGACGCCCGCCGGACCCGGCGGAAGGCTGGAGGCTGAAGGCATGGCGCGCCCGGACGGCGCGCCGGGTTCGCATGCACAGGAAGGGAGCCGACCATGCAGTACCTCTCCGCAATGGACCCGTTCGCCTACGACAAGCGCGAACGCGGGACCGAAGCCGACGTCCGCGCCTATCTCCGCGAACGCACCGGCGCGCTGCCGGTGCTCGGCTTCGCCGAACCGGCCGACCTCGGCGGCGGCACGGCGCATGAAGGCCGCACCGCGTTCTTCTTCGAAACATGGCCCCAGGTGGAGTATCTGCTCCGCCTCGACGCCGACGCCGGCATGGCCTGGCGGACGCACCCGGCGCCCGACCCGGTGGACGCGGACCGGGTCGTCTTCGCCTTCGCGCTCGGCTTCGGGAACGGCGGATCGCTGCCGGAGCCTTCGGGGCAGTGGACCGTTTCGGTCAACGACCGGCCCTGCCTTGCGGTGCGGATGGTCAACCACCGGCAGCTCTGGCGCGGTCCGGAGTGCAGGCTTGCGTTCGCGCCGCGCCACATCCAGGCCGACTGGGCGCGCGGGGGCCTGACGCTCAGCCCCGCCCTCATCGACGAGGCGCAGGCCGCCTTCGGCATCGCGCTCCTGGAGGTCCCCGCCGCGTGGGTCGCCCCCGGCGAGGCGGCGGTCCTCCGCCTCGATCCGGTCGCCCGGGTCCCCAGCCGCCGCTGGGTCTGGACCCGGCGGGCCGACAACCTGCTCTGGCAGGCCAACCCCTACGAGGCCATCGACCTCCTCGCCGGCGCCCGGCCGACGGTGGGCGGCCACACCCTCTACTTCGGCGAGATCCACACCCATTCCGACGAGTGCGACAACGGCGGCCACGGCTGCGGCACCGGCACGCGGGAGGAGAACTACGCCTTCGCGCGCGGGGCCGGCGGGGTCGACTTCTTCGCGCTCACCGATCATGAGCGCCAGGTGGATCCCGATCGCGAGGCCGCCTATTTCGCCCTCGCCGACCGCCACCAGGAGGAGGGCGCCTTCGTCTGCCTGCCCGCCTTCGAGCACACGAGCCCGGTCTACGGGCACCGCAATGTCTACTTCGGCGCCAGCGGCGGGCGCATCGTCCACGCCATGCCGGGAGAAGCGGGCGACCCGGCCGGCGCCACCGACCCGCAGACCCTCTGGCGGGATCTGGAGACGACGGGCCTGCCGTTCCTCACCGTGCCGCACCATCCGTCCAGCGCGTCCCACCCGTACAACTGGGCCACCTTCGACCCGCGCTACGACCGTCTTGTCGAGATCTACTCGGTCTGGGGATCGAGCGCCTACCACGGCGACTTCCCCCGCGGGGTGAGCGACCGGCACCCCGCCCTCGGCGTGCAGGCGGCGCTGGCGCGGGGGCTCCGCTTCGGGCTCATCGCCTCGTCGGACGGGCACGACGGCAACGCCGGCGACGCGCAGAGCCCCCTGGTGAAGCACCATCACCAGTTCCACGCCCTCGGCAGCGGGCGGGCCGTGGTGCTGGCCGAGGCGCTCACGCGGAGCGCCGTCTTCGACGCGCTCGCCGCCCGGCGGTGCTACGCCACCACGGGCGCGCCCATCGTGCTCGACGTGCGGATGGGCGAGGCGCTGCTGGGCGCCGAGACGCCGGCGCTCGAATCGGGCCGGCCGGTGCTCCGCATCCGCTGCCTCGGCACCAACGGGATCGATCACCTCCGCATTCTCCGCAACGGCCGTGTCGCGGCCACGCTGCCGATGCACGGCGAGCCGGTCTGTGAGATCGAATGGGCCGACGAGGCGTACAATCCCACCGCGCCGGCCGCCTACGGCGTCCGCGTCGTGCAGGTGGACCGCGAGTCCGCCTGGTCTTCGCCCATCTTCGTGGGGTAAGGTAAACGCGCACCCGCCGGCGCTGCCCGGGCTCCGGCGGGTCGGTGGCATTGCATACCGGCGGGCGGCCGGGGATCAGCCGCCCGTCTTCACCTGGATCTTCCGAACCGGTCCGGCCACCTCGGGGTTTTTCGGCAGCTTCACCGTCAGCACGCCGTTCTTGAAGGTGGCGTCCGCCCGGTCACCGTCCACGCCCGGCGGCAGCGGGATGGCACGGTGGAACGAACCGTACGAGCGTTCGACGTGGGTGTAGCCATTCTCGTCCTTCTTCGTCTCCTCGCGCTTCTTTTCGCCGCGGAGGGTGAGGGTGTCGTCGGTGAGCGAGACGTCCACGTCCTCCTCCGCGAGGCCGGGCAGCTCGGCGGTCACCTCGAGCACGCCGTCGGTCTCGTGGACATCGATGCTCGGAAGAAACGCCCCGCCCTCGCCGAAGCCGGGCGCCAACCTGCGTTCGCCGAAAAAGTCGTCGAAGAGCCGGTTCATCTCCCGGTGGAGCGACGCGAGCGGATGGTCGTCCCGGCGCAGGCCGGGGCGGGTTTCTTCGCGGTGCCAGGGGATCAAATCGCGCAGAGCCATGGTTTGCCTCCTTTTCCGTACCGGGCCGTCCCGCCGACGGCGCCGGCATCCCGTCGCGCCCGCGCCGCAACACGGCCCGGGACGCGGACGGGATGCGCGCCGCGGTCGGTCAGGCCGACTTGACGCTGATCTTCTTCGCCGGCTCGGGAGCCGCCTTCGGCAGCGTCAGGGTCAACACGCCGTTGCGGACCGTGGCGTCGATCGCGTCGCGATCCACCTCCTCGGTCAGCGTAAAGGCGCGCTCGAACCGGCCGACCTCGTACTCGCGATAGGTGCATTCGCGCCCCGTCGGCGCATGCTCCTGCACCGCGCCGCGGATGGTGAGCACGTCCTGCTCCAGCGTGATGTCGAGATCCGTCTCGTCCACGCCGGGCATGTCCGCCTCCAGGACGATGGCCTGGTCCGTTTCGGTGATGTCGACCCGGGGCGTGAAGACCCGTTCGTTGCGCGTGCGTTCCACGCGTTCGGGGGTCTGCGCCTCCTGCTTCTCCACATCGTAGCCTTGATCCGCCATGAGAATCACCTCCTTTGCATGCGGGCGCCGTCGCGTCGCTCCGCTCAGGCGCTCTTGACCTGGATCTTCCGGGGCTTGTCCGCTTCCGCGCGGGGCAGCGTTACCGTCAGGATCCCCTGCCGGCAG
This sequence comes from uncultured Planctomycetales bacterium, assembly GCA_964553265.1. Taxonomy (GTDB): domain Bacteria; phylum Planctomycetota; class SZUA-567; order SZUA-567; family JAFGNG01; genus CAZKKD01. The sequence continues at coordinate 9,873 of CAZKKD010000034.1, forward strand.
GTCGCGTCGACCTTCTCCGCCTCGACGCGGTACGGCAGCGTCAGCGTCCGGACAAATTCGCCCCGCCCGCGTTCGCGGCGGTGCACCTCGGCGCCCTCGTCCGTTTCCAGCGCGGGCCGGGCGCCGCGGATGGTCAGCGTCTCTTCCACCACGTTGACGTCCAGGCTCTCGGGATCCACACCCGGGATCTCCGCGGTCACGACCAGGTCGTCCTGGCCGGTGTAGACGTTGATCGCCGGGTACTCCGTTGCGCGCAGTCCGTCGCCTACGCCGCTGAAGAGCTCGTTCACCTCGTCCTGCAGGCGACGGAGCTCCGACCAGGGGGTCGTACGCCGGACCCAGGGGTTGAACATTCTCCAGTACATTGTCGCACCTCCTTTCTCTGCAGCACACCGAGAACGATTGCCAATCGGTTTACCGCTTCCAACGCTTCCCGATGCTTCGATAGATTGTTTTGCAACATGCGTGCCAAAACGAAGCCAAAGCTGTTATAGAGTCGCAAATCATACTTATTGAACCTGTTACGGAATGTGAGGAAAGCCGCCTGCGACACCGGAACCGGCGCACAACTGCGATCTGGCGAGCCGATCCCTGTCGTTTTGACACCCCTGTAATCTCATGTCACATTGACATTCCGGATCGGGTCGTTTGGACCCGTCCCGTGGAAGGCGGACAGCGTGGGGGGGCGTGTGCGGATGTGCGGTCAGAGGACCTGCATCTCGCCGGGGAGGCGCCGGAGGCGCTCCAGGTCGGGCGGGGCGATCTCGACCGTCGCGACCACATCGGCCTGGTCGTAGGAAACCTCGCGCACCTCGGCCACCTCGTTGAGCAGCGCAAAGCGGCGGCCGTCGCCGGAAGGGAACCGCAGCCGCGCGCGCGTCCAGCCGCCGTAGACAATGGCCCGTTCGCGCAGGAGCGCCTTGAGTGCCTCCACCCCCTCGCCGGTGCGGGCGGAGACGGGGTGCGCGGGGGCGTAGGTCTCGCGCAGCATCTCCAGGAGCGCGGGGTCGGAGGCGCGGTCGACCTTGTTGAGGATGTAGACGTGGTCCCGGCCCCGGCAGTCGATGGAGGCGAGGGTCTGGTTGACCGCGCGGATGTGCTCCACCGCCAGCGGCGTGGAGGCGTCCACCACGTGCAGGAGGAGGTCCGCGTGCGTGGTCTCCTCCAGCGTGGCGTGGAAGCTGGCCACCAGGTGGTGCGGCAGGCGGCGGACAAAGCCGACCGTGTCGCTGAGGAGCACCTGCGCCCCGCCGCCGAGGTCCAGCGTCCGCGTCAGCGTGTCGAGCGTCGCGAAGAGGCGGTCTTCCACGAACGCGCCGGCGCCCGTCATCGCATTCATGAGCGTGGACTTGCCGGCGTTGGTGTAGCCGACCAGGCTCACGGTGTACTCGCGCTTGCGGTCGTCCACCTCCTTGCGCTTGCGTTCCTCGATGACGCCCAGCTCGTCGCGCAGGCGCTGGATCCGCTGCCGGAGGAGCCGGCGGTCGGTCTCGATCTGTGTCTCGCCCGGGCCGCGCGTGCCGATGCCGCCGCCGAGGCGCTCGAGGTGGGTCCACTTCCGGCCGAGGCGGGGCAGCTCGTACTGCGCCTGGGCCAGCATCACCTGCAGCTTCGCCTGGTGGGTGCGTGCACGCGAGGCGAAGATGTCGAGGATCACCTCGCTCCGGTCGATCACCTTGGTCCGGACCGCCTCCTCCAGGCTGCTGAGCTGCGCCGGGGTGATGTCGGCATCGACGACGACGGTGTGCGGCTTCGTCTCGGCGACGAGATCGACCAGCTCCTGCAGCTTCCCCTTGCCGAGGTAGGTGCGCTGGTGCGGCCGCTTACGTTTCTGCCAGAGGTGCCCGACCACGTCGGCGCCGGCGGTTTCGACAAGGCTCGCGAGTTCGTCCAGGGGCGCTTCGCCCTGGCCCAGCATCCCCGGGGCGATAACGCCGATGAGGACATGGCGTTCGCGATCCGGGACCAGTTCGATGGTGTCCTGCAGGCGGGAGGGCATGGGGGCGGTCTTACTCGGCAGAGGGGAGAAAGCGGATGGCGTCGAGGATCAGGCTGCCCTCGCTGTTGCCGTTGTAGACGAGGACGACCAGATTGCGCACGCGTTCGGGATGGCGCACCGCGACGCGGTGCTGCCAGCCGCTGGCTTCGCACTTCCACGACTCTTCCAGAAGGTCGAGGCGCTGCCGCGCCACCCATTTGCCCGGCGGCACGACGACCGGGCGGGATTCGAACCATTCGTGGTTGGGCCCGGCGGTGATGCCGATGGCGAAGCGGATGGGCCGCTTGTCGGGGTTGAACGCGTGGAGCTGCAGCACCGGCGTGGCCGAGAGGTCGCGCTCGATGCTGATCTGCACCGGCGTCTTCGCCTCGTCGGCGGGCAGGCGCTTGCCGTGGCGGTTGCGATCCTTGTAGTCGATGCGGAGTACCGTGTTGGTAAATCCGGTCCCGCCCTCGCCCCGTGCGCGCGGCCGGCTCACCTCCGCGTGGTTGCCCCACCCGGAGGGCGGCGGCGCCCAGTCGCCGGTCTCCAGCCCTTCGCCCGGGCCGGCTTCGACCGGGGCTTCTTCGGGATCGAGCCCGAGCTCCTTCATCTTCTTCTGCACCTCGGCGGCGAGCTCCGCCGCTTCGTCGGCCTGCTCCCCGTCGGGGGCGAGGTCCAGGTAGCGCTCCAGGTGCAGGAGCGCCTGGCGCAGGTCGGGCCGCAGAAGCTCGGTGTACGCCTCGCCCAGGTAGTACTCCACCTCCGGCGGCACCCCGTCGTGGCCGCGCGCATGCAGCAGCCGCGCCACCCCCTCGGGAAAGAGCCGCCGCTCCAGGCACCACAGCCCCAGGCGGTAGTGCGCGGGGTAGTCGTCCTCGGCCAGCGACGCGGCCTGCGAGGCGTAGTCGTATTCGATCTGCTCGATGGTCTCCATCCGGAGCACCAGGCTGCCGTTCTCCTCCTCGCCCGGCGTTTCCGTGTCGCCGACGATGACGCGCACCGTCTCGTCGCCGGCGACGGGGGGGATCACCTTGCAGTTGAGGCGGCGGCCGGTCTTGAAGACGACAATGTCCGCATGCGCCGTGCCGGCCAGGCCCGCCGCCGCGATCAGTGCCGGGATCAGCGCCGCCGCCGCCAGGCGGAGGATGCATGCTGCGCCGTTCCGGAATGGCATGCCGTCGCCTCCCACCGTCCACACCGTTCCCGTCGCACGGAACCGGGGGGACGGATCGGTCCGTCCCTGTAGGATCCTGCGCGAAACACACCGGTTCGGGTGCGTTCTTCTTCAGAAACCGCTTCTGTTGATTATTGTCCGAACCGCCCGCACTGCCAAGCGAAATCCCCCGCCGGAGCAGGGACAGCGCTCAGCCGGCCGGGGTCTGCAGGCCGGTGACGATGGTGAAGAACGGGACGCAAAGCCCGACCGCTCCGCGAACAGGCCCCCCGCCCGCTCACCCCGCCGGCGGCGCCTCCAGGGGCTGGAGGGCGGCGGCGACGCGGTGGGCGAGCGTGCATGATGTCCCGATTGCAGATGGTGTGGCTTGCCTGGGTCCGAGGCTCAGTCCTCACCGGAAGGTTGCGCATCGGGTCCGTTTCCGGGAAGACCTTCGTCAAGCAGGGGTTCGATTTCATCCAGCAAGTTCGGGATGGATTCGGTTGCGGCAAGCCAGACTTCGTTCAGGTCCACCCGATCGTACAGATGAATCAGGATGTCCCGCATCCCGGCCATTTCCCGCCAGGGAATGGCCGGATGTGCTTCCCGGAACGGCGTCGACAGGCGTTTCGTGGCTTCGCCGATGATCTGAAGCTGTGCGATCACCGCGAAATGGCACATCGGCGTTTCGGAAAAGGACTGCTGATCCCGGTCGGCGATGAACTCCCGGATCAGGCGCGCAGCCTTGCCGATGTCCCAGAGCGCAGCGGCATCACGACGGTTCGGCAGCATAGACCGTTTCCTTCGTGCGGAGAATCTCCTGCCGTCGGTAGGGATTGTCCAGCAACCGTTCCTGCACCAGGTCGACGTTGCGTCCCAGGAGCTCCTCGAGCTCCCGGACCATCCGCACCCGATCCAGCAGGCTGCGTTTCGCACCCTCGTCAAAGGTGACCAGAACGTCGACATCGGAGTCGGGACGGAAATCGTCCCGCAACACCGAACCGAAGAGCGCCAGCTCCCGGATGGCCCAGCGTTGGCAGAAGACCTGCAACTGGTTGGCTGGAATCTCGATCCGCGCGCCCATTCGCTTCCCCGATTCGCAGGATCGGCGATGCGTCCGCCGTTGTCGTCACGATACCTCCCGGCGCACCGGCGGTCAAGCGGCGTCAGCGCTTTCCGTTCAAAACCGTCGGGACCGTCCACGCCATCCGCATCCCGCCCGCTCACCCCGCCGGCGGCGTCTCCAGGGGCTGGAGGGCGGCGGCGACGCGGCGGGCGACCTCGTGCATGATGTCGAAGTGGACGTGGAGGAGGACGGCGCGGTCGGGGTTGTCGCGGAAGGCGTCCAGGCCGCGTTCCAGCGGGCAGACGTCGGTGAACTTCACCAGCTTCGCGTTCGGCGCTTCGGCCAGGAGAGCAGCGACCTCGTCGGAGTAGGCGCCCACCGCGTCCTCGGCCACGGCGCGGGGCACCTTGTTCATCCGGATGGCGTTCTCGACACCGAAGAAGACGTGCGTGACGAAGACAGAGACCACGGGCGCCTGCTCCTGCAGCCACGCCACCATGCGCCGGATCTCGGCCAGGTTCTCCTCCCGCTTGTCGGCGAAGTGCTCGTAGAGCCCGAGGTTGGCCGCGGCGTTGACGAAGAAGAAGTACCCGTCCGGGCGGAAGAGGTCCCCCAGCGGCGAGTCGATGAGCGACCCGAGGCCGTGCTGGTAGGCGGCGAACTCCCGGCCCGGCAGCGTCAGCATCCCGCGCAGCCACTCCGCGATCTGGATGGTCTGGCAGTCCCCCACGCAGAGGAGCACCCGGTCGGGATGGCGATAGCCGATCGCCTCCAGGTACGCGGCGTCGATGTGCCGCCGCATCGGCATGAAGGTCCGCGAATCGAGCCGGTTGAGGAAAAACTGCTCATCGCGGCTGTAACCCGCCTCCTGCCCCTCGCGGTAGAGATCGAGCAGGAACGCCTTCGCCTCGTCGGCCTGCCCGTCCTGCTCCAGGAGCCGCGCCACCACCGCGGCGTTGCAGGCCAGCACGTCGCAGTACATCTCCTTCGCCAGGGTGAAGGGGCTGTCGAGCCCGAAGGCCTCGCGGCAGCCGGCGAAGGTGTAGTCCTTCAGCATCGCGCGCGCCTCGGCCAGGAGCGCAACCTTGTCGGTCTCGTCCTTCTTGAAGGCGGCGGTCAGGCGGCCGATGGCCTCGCCGTAGTGCGCGTTGTACGGGTTGTCTTCGCGGTAGTGCGGATGGGCGAAGTCGATGGGGTCGGTCACGATGCGTTCCTCCGAATGGCTATTGGCCCGTTACGATTCGGTCAGGACTCCCTCTCCCTCCGGGAGAGGGCCGGGGTGAGGGGCATGCCCGTCTTCCCTTTCTGATCCTCTCCCGAGAGGAGCGAGGACAGACATGCGTACGGAACGGAACCGTCCTGGCTATTGGCCGACGACGGCGAAGGCCCAGGGTTCGAGGATCAGGTCGCCCTCGCCGATGACCACCTGGCCGTACAGCACTTCGCTCGGGTCGAAGCCGAGTTCCTTCAGGCGGTGCGCGCTGGTGCCGTGGCGCTGGCCGTACAGGTTGATGAGCAGCACCACGCTCTTCTGGCCGTCGAGGGTGGTCTTCCGCAGCGCCATGATGTTGTCGGTGCCGTTGTCGACGCGCTCGACGCGGTTGTCCTCCTGGAAGACACGGTGCTTCGCCTTGAGGGCGTTCACCTTGGTGATGAAACCGGTCAGGTCCTCGTTCACCCCCTCGCGGTGCTCGGGGCGCGTCTTGACGACGTGGACCTGCCGCTTGTGGCCGTGCTCGAAGCCGCTGACAATCATCACGCCACTGGAGATGAGCGCGGTAAACGCGTAATGCTGCTTCACGCGCGCCACGTCGCCGCGGTACTCCTCCATCAGGCGCTGGGTGTCGTGGCTCTCGGGGAAGCAGATCGAGCGCGTGCGGCCCGCGCCCTCGCGGAGCTGGTCGAGAAACCAGTCCTCCCGGTAGTCCCACCACTTGCCGCTGTTGAAGGTGAAGTCGAAGCCCGCGTTGGTCAGCTCCAGCACGTCCTCGAACGGGCAGCCCAGCGTTTCGGCGAAGAAGACGCACCGCGGCTCGTGCTCCTTCGCCCGGCCGATGAGGTAGCGCCAGAGGTCGGTGGGCACCTTGTACGCCGCGTCACAGCGGAAGCCCTTCACCCCGAGGTCCAGCATCTCGCGCACGCGCTCCCACCAGTAGGCGTACAGCCCGTCGCGGTCGGCGGAGTGCTCGTTGTCGATCTCCGCGAGGTCGCCCCACAGCACCCAGTGCCCGTTGTCGAGCGCGCCGGGGTGGGCGATGGTGCCGTCGTCGAGCCACTTGTACCACTCCGGGTGCTCCTGGATGAGCGGCGCGTCGTGCGCGGTGTGGTTCACCACCAGGTCCACCATCACCTGTACGCCCATCCCGTCGCACGCCTGCACGAAGTCGCCGAACGCGGCGAACTGGTCTTCCGCCTTTTCCTGCGGGAAGAACAGGGGGTTGAGGCGATCGTGATCGCGGATCGAGTAGAGCGAACCGGACTCGCCGGGGAACTGGATGGGATTGAGGAAGCACCAGTTGAAGCCGAGCTCTGCGGCGCGCTTCACTTCCGGCGGCCAGTTCGTTGCTTCACCATAAAGCGGCGCGAAGAGATTGTAAATGAAAGGAACCTGGTTCGGATCAATGTCCTGCATGGGATGTCCTCGCCGTCTCGGGGTCGGGCGCGGTCGGACCGCGTCGGCAGCTTGGCGCCGGCTCCGCGGCCGGCGCAGCTGGAGTATCCCGCACCGCACCGCCGCCGTCAAGGCTCCGGCGCGTGGCGCAAGGCCATTCCATTCCGGCCATTTCGCCCTGATCGCCCTGAACCTGGCAACGCTGATCCGGCAAACGTCCCCTCTCCCTTAGGGAGAGGGAGAACGGATTGACCCTGGCGCGTGGCGCGCTTCAGCGCCGGTCGCGGAAGAAGGTGCGGAGGATCTCGCCGCAGGGCTCGGCCAGAACGCCGGCGGTCACCTCGATGCGGTGGTTGAGCGCGCTGGTGCCCAGTACGTCCCTCACCGACCCGCACGCGCCCGCCTTCGGGTCCCACGCGCGGAAGACCAGCCGGTCGATGCGCGCGAGCACCATCGCCCCGGCGCACATGGCGCACGGCTCGAGCGTAACGTAGAGCGTCGTGCCGGTGAGGCGCCACGTCCCCAGCGCGGCGGCGGCCTGGGTGATGGCGAGGATCTCGGCGTGCGCGGTGGGGTCCTGCAGCGTTTCGCGCTGGTTGTGCGCCGCGCCCACAATCTCGCCCCCCGCAAAGAGCACCGCCCCCACGGGGACCTCGCCCTCCGCGGCCGCGGCTTCGGCCTCCCGCAGCGCGCGCGCCATGCCGATCGCGTCCGGATGGCCCAGCAGATCAGGTGCGTCCATGTGCGTCCTCTTCTTCCGCACCGGGGTGCGTCGGCCCGTCCCGGCCCGTCCCGGCCCGTCCCGACCCGTGTCTGCCCGTGTCTGCGTGCGTCCGGCCTGCGCACGGCCTGCGCACATGCCCGCCCGGTGCGGTGCGGTCGCGGCGGCTTTGCGCTGTCCGGTTTTCTGAACCCCCTGACATTTTGCAGCGTTCTTCTATAATGGGGACGGTGTGCCGTGTCAAACCGAACCCGGTGCGGCGCCGTCGGGGGATGACAGGCACAACGGGCGATCCACGAACGAGTTCCGGCTCCGGAAGGGCGAAGATGCGTTCATCCCGCACCCGCACGGCCGGCCGGCGGCGTCCCGCGCGCGGCCCCG
>CAZKKD010000035.1:0-17665 GCA_964553265.1 uncultured Planctomycetales bacterium
CCACTCGACCACCAGCCCCAGGGCCCGCGGCGGGAGCGCGCCTTCCAATACCTCCCGCGTCCGCATGTCGAATACCGCAGCCGCGTTCCCGTAGCGCGCGTGAAAATGAGGCGGGTTGTGATCGCCGAAGAACAGGGCGATGACGATGCCGTAAAACCGGCTGATTTCCGGCATAAGGACCGCTCCTCGTCCGCCTCGGACCCGCTCCGCTATTGCGCCGTGTCTTCCTTCTGATCATGACCGGTCAAACGGGCCAAGTCAAGCCATCGGCGCCGAAACGCGCTTTCGCCCGGCCCACGGCGACGCATTTGCCCCGGAAAACCCCTTGTCGGACGGGGGCGGGTCGGATAGAGTGGCGCGTTCGCATGTGCGGCGCGGCGCCGCGCGGGACGAGATCGACGACGACCGGATCAGGAAAGGACAGGACGCATGGCCGTACACTACAAGGAACTGGGGCTCGTCAACACGCGCGAGATGTTCGCGAAGGCCGTCGACGGCGGCTTCGCCGTGCCCGCCTACAACTTCAACAACCTCGAGCAGCTCCAGGCCATCCTGCAGGCCTGCGTCGAGACCAAGTCGCCCGTCATCCTCCAGCTCTCCAAGGGCGCGCGCAAGTACGCCAACCAGACCCTCCTGCGCTACATGGCCCAGGGCGCGGTGGAGTTCGCGAAGGAGTACGGCAAGGAAGTCCACGGCGACGACCGGGGCATCCCCATCGCGCTCAACCTCGACCACGGCGACAGCTTCGAGCTCTGCAAGGACTGCATCGAGTACGGCTTCAGCAACGTCATGATCGACGGCTCGCACCTCCCCTACGAGGAGAATATCGAGCTCACGAAGAAGGTGGTGGAGTTCGCCCACGGGCACGACGTCACCGTCGAGGGCGAGCTCGGCGTGCTCGCCGGCGTGGAGGACGAGGTCTCCGCCGAACAGCACACCTACACCCAGCCCGAAGAGGTGGAAGACTTCACCAAGCGCACCGGCGTCGACAGCCTCGCCATCAGCATCGGCACCAGCCACGGCGCCTACAAGTTCAAGCCCGGCCAGAACCCCGAGATCCGCCTCGACATTCTCCACGAGGTCGAGAAGCGCATTCCCGGCTTCTGCATCGTGATGCACGGCAGTTCCTCGGTGCCGCAGGACCTGGTGGAGACCATCAACGCCAACGGCGGCAAGCTGGAGGCCGCGATCGGCATCCCCGAGACCCAGATCCGCGAAGCCGTGAAGAGCGCGGTCTGCAAGGTCAACATCGACAGCGACGGTCGCCTGGCCATGACCGCCGGCATCCGCAAGCACTTCAACGAGAACCCCGAGGACTTCGACCCGCGCAAGTACCTCGGCCCGGCGCGCGAGATGCTGAAGGTGCTCTACAAGCACAAGAACGAGAACGTGCTCAACTCCGCCGGTCAGGCCTGGTAACGCGCCGACCGCCGGGACGGGATCTCTTCGACGGGGCGGCTCCATGCCGGGGCCGCCCCGCCTTTCGTTTCGGGCGGCGGGTGTCCCCCGGCGGCTGCAACAACCGTCTTGACGCTGTGTGCCGTCGGCCTATCCTAACCGGATGCGTGCATCGCACCCGCGCGACCGCCGCAGGCACCGTCTTTCCGAAAGGGCCGCCCGCATGGTTCCCGACGCCCGCCCGCACGACGCCGAGGCCGAACGGATCGAAGAACTGCGGAAGACAATCCGCCGCCACAACCGGCTCTACTACGACGAGCAGCAGCCCACCATCTCCGACCGGGACTACGACGCCCTCTACCGGGAGCTGACCGACCTCGAGGCGCGCCGCCCCGACCTCGTCACCCCCGACAGTCCCACCCGGACCGTCGGCGGCGAGCCGGCCGGCGCCTTCGCCCCGGTCGAGCACCGCGTGCCCATGCTCTCGATGGACAACACCTACGACGAGGGAATGCTCCGCGACTTCGACGAGCGCCTCCGCCGCCGCCTGGAGGGGGCGACGCCCGCGTATGTCGTGGAGCTCAAGATCGACGGCGTGGCCCTCTCGCTCCTCTACGAAGGGAGCGCGTTCGTCCGCGCCGCCACCCGCGGCAACGGCCGCGTGGGCGAGGACGTCACCCACAATGCCGAGCGCATGGACGACGTGCCCCGCCGCCTGGCCGGGCAGGGCCTCTTCGACGCGCCGCCGGCGTCGGTGGAGCTGCGGGGCGAGGCCTACCTGCCGCGCAGCGCCTTCGACCGGCTGAACGCCGCGTTCATGGAGGCGAACGAAGCCGCCCTCGCCGAGAGCGACCAGCGCCTCGCCGCGAACGAGGCCGCCGATCCCGCCCTCGCCGGCGACGACGCCTGGCGCCCCCTCCGCGACGCCTGGCGCGACGCCGCGGGCGCCTACCGCGAACGCCGCGACGCGGAAGCGACCTTCCAGGAGATCTACGCCGCCTGCGCCGCCGCCAACCGTGCGGCCGAAGCCCTCAACCGCTGGCTGCAGAATCGCAACGCCGCCGCCCGCGTCGCCGGCGACAAGGGGGTGCTGCGGCCCCTGCGCACGCTCGAACTCTACCCCAACCCGCGCAACGCCGCCGCCGGGACCCTGAAGCTGAAGGACGCCGATCTCGCCGCCGCGCGCGGCCTCCGCTGCTTCCTCTACGCTGCCGTCCCCACCGACGCCCTCGGCGTGGCAACCCACCTGGAGACGCTCGAACGGCTGGAGACGTGGGGCTGCCCGGTCAACCCGCACCGCCGGCGCTGCACCTCGGTCGACGAGATCCTCGCCGTCCGCGACGAGTGGGAAGCGGAACGCCGCCGGCTCGACTACGACATCGACGGGCTCGTCGTGAAGGTGGACGACCTCGCCCAGCAGGACCTCCTCGGCGCCACCGCCAAGAGCCCCCGCTGGGCCATCGCCTACAAGTACGAGGCCGAAACCGCCGAAACGGTCGTCCGCGCCATCCGCGTCCAGGTGGGAAAGACCGGCGTCCTCACCCCCGTCGCCGACCTGGAGCCGGTCTTCCTCTCCGGCAGCATCGTCCAGCACGCCAGCCTCCACAACCTCGGCGAGATCCGCCGCAAGGACATCCGCCTGGGCGATCGCGTCCTCGTCGAGAAGGCGGGCGAGATCATCCCGCAGGTCGTCCGTTCGCTCCCCGACCGCCGCACCGGGGACGAGACCCCCTTCCGCATGCCGGGCGCCTGCCCCGCCTGCGAAGGCGAGGTGACGACGGTCGAAAACGAAACGCGCCGCCAGGGCGAGATCGTGACCACCCTCACCCATCACTGCCAGAACCTCTCCTGCCCGGCCCAGCTGCGCGCGCGTCTGCTCCACTACGGCAGCCGCCCGGCCATGGACATCGAGGGCTTCGGCCCCGCGGTCGTGGATCAGCTTCTCGAACGCAGTCTCGTCGCCGACTACGCCGACCTCTACCGCCTCACGGTCGACCAGCTCGCCGAACTCGATTCGCTCGGCCCCAGGTCGGCGGAGAACCTGGCCCAGGCCATCGAGACCAGCAAGACGCGCGGCCTGGAGCGGCTCCTCGCCGCGCTCGGGATCGAGCTCGTCGGCACGAGCTCGGCCCGGCGGCTGGCCCGCGCCTTCGGCGACATCGATACCCTCGCGGCCGCCACCCCCCGCGCCGTCACCGAGGCCCTCCAGGAAGAGGCCCCCCGCGTCGAGCCCTTCGGCCCCCTCGTCGCCAAGCGGCTCTTCCAGCGGCTGGCCGAGCCCGACGCGGCCGCGGCGTTGCGCGACACGCACGCCGAAACCGGCAGCCTGGAGGAGGCCCTCCGCGCCGCCGCGCGCGAGACGCTGTACACCACGGGCGACCCGCAAAAGGGCGAACGCCGCGTCCGCACCCTCGCCCGCGACTTCGCGTCGCCCGACGACCTCCTCGCCGCCGACCCGGAAGCGGTGGGCGCGCTGCCGCTGGACATCGGCTTCCACGCCGCGGCCCACAGCGTGCTCGAGTTCCTGCACCATCCCGAAAACCGTCGCCGCCTCGCGCAGCTCCGCGCACTCGGCGTGGACATGACCGCCCACGAGCGCGTCGACGCCTCGCACCCCATCGCGGGCAAGACCTTCGTCCTCACCGGCACCCTCCCCACCCTCAAGCGGAGCGAAGCGAAAGCCGCCATCGAGGAACGCGGCGGCAAGGTGACCGGCTCGGTCAGCCGCAAAACCGACTACGTCGTCGCCGGCGAGAGCGCCGGCAGCAAGCTCGACAAGGCCAGCGAACTCGGCGTCCCCGTCCTCGATGAAGACGGCTTCCGCACGCTCCTGGATCCGTCTTGACCGCAAGGTCCCGCCACAGCCCCGGCACCACCCCCCCAAGCCCGTCCGCCGCCGCGGGAAGCGGTTGCGCGCAGCGGCGAAAGCGGGTACCATACGGACTGGAACTTTCGAACCCGTTGGGGGCAAAGGAGAAGGAGCGTTCGATGGAGCGGAATCCCATCCCGGTCGGGGAACTCAGTCTCAACAGCTTTCACGCATGGTCGGACCAGTGGTTCCTGCTGACGGCGGGGCACTTCGCGCCCGGCGAGTTCAACATGATGACCGTCGCCTGGGGCAGCCTCGGAGTGATGTGGAAAAAGCCGTTCGCCCAGGTCGTGGTCCGTCCGAGCCGGCACACCCTCACCTTCCTCGAACTCCACGACAGCTTCACCCTCAGCGCCTTCGGCCCCGGGCGCCGGGACGCGCTGCAGGTCTGCGGCTCGAAGTCCGGCCGGGACATCGACAAGGTGCAGGAGAGCGGGCTGACGCCCATCCCGTCCGAGCAGGTGGACGCCCCCGCGTTCAACGAGGCGCAGCTCATCCTGGAGTGCCGCAAGATCTACCACGACGACTTCAAGCCGTCCCACTTCCTCTCCGACGAGATCGAGCCCTGCTACGGCGGGGGGGATTACCACCGCGTCTACTTCGGCGAGGTCCTGGCCGTCCACGGCATCGACCGCTACCGCGCCGCGCCCCCGGCCTGAGCCGACAACGGTTTTTCCGCTCGAAGATCACGGGACCGGATGCGCACGGAGAGACGCGGGTCAGCAGCAGGCGTGTGCAGTTCGGATTCTAACGGAGCGAAAGAGGACCCCGGCGGAGGCGACGCTCAGTCCGCCTCCGCGAACGGGTCGCGCCCCATCCAGCGCACCAGCGCCCCCGCCGGCACGGTCCGCCCCGCCTGCCGGGCGCACCGCCGGCGCCAGAACGCGACGGGGTGAAACTTCACCTCCGCAATCGCCAGCCAGAACGCCCGGCCCTCCACCTTCCACGGCCGCAGCCCGTACTTGAAGAAGTAGCGCCAGCCGGTCGCCCACGCGATGCGCGGGAACCGGCGCACCAGCACCCCCGCCGGCAGGCAGCTCCACGCGAACCAGAGCCCGTTGCGGATGCGCAGCCGCACCTTGTCGATGCGCCGGAGCGACGGGCACCGTCCCTCGGTGTGGATCACGCGGGCCGCCGGCGCGTAGACCGCTGTCCAGCCGGCCGCGCGCGCCCGCCAGGCGAGGTCGGCGTCCTCGTAGTAGGCGAAGAAGGTCTCGTCAAAGCCGCCGAGCGCGTCCAGCGCCGCCCGCCGCCAGAGCGCCGCGCCTCCCGAGGCGCCGAACACCTCGCAGGCCCGGTCGAAGCGCGGACCGTCCGGCGTCCCGTCCCCCAGCGCCCGGCAGGTGCCGTCCCCGCCGAGCAGGAGCCCGCAGGCGTTGACGTGCGCGCCGTCCTTCTGCAGCATCCGGCTCGCGACCGACGCCGCGCCGGGCTGATGCCCCAGCGCATCGGCCAGCGCGCCGAGCCAGCCCGGCTCGATCCGCGTGTCGTTGTTGAGAAGAGCAATGTCGTGGTCGGCCGCGGCGGCGGCGATGCCGACGTTGCAGGTGCGGGCAAAGCCCTGCGGCCTCCCGTCCGGCCCGCTGGCCAGCACCCGCACCCACGGATACCGCGAGCGCAGGAGCGCCATGCTGTCGTCGGCCGAGGCGTCGTCGACCACCACCGTCTCGTCCGGCCCCGGCCGGAGGGCCGCCACTGCGTCCAGGCAGTCGGGGAGGTAGGCCGCGCCGTCGCGGTTGGGGATGACGAGCGTGACGCCGCTCACGACGCGCCCGCGCCCGCGACGAGGTGGCCGAGCGTCGCCACGCCCCGCCGCGGTGCGGCCAGGTGGGCACGTGCGCGGGCGCGGTGCGCCGCGGGCAGGCCGGAGCCGAGGACGCGGGCGGGCACGCGGCGGCGGTTGGGCACGGTCGCGTCGCTCCCGCCCGGCCCCAGGCCGAGGCGCGGGGTCCAGCCACTCCGGTCCACCGCCGCGCGGGCCAGCCGCAGCGGCAGCGCATCGTCGTCGAGCCGGTAGGCGTGGTAGCAGCGTTCGTGGTCAATCTCGATGCCGGCCTCGCGCCGTTCGTTCGTTTCGGGGGTGAGGATGGCGGCCTCGGCGGCGGCGTGCTCCAGGACGGCCCGGGTGTGCGCCGCGTGGTGGTCGAGCCGCGCCTCGTCGTGGCTGCGAAGCTCGTACTCGGCGTAGGCGGCGTCGGGGATGACGTTGATCTTTGTCCCGCCGCGGAGGATGCCCAGGTTGGCGGTGCTCTCCGGGTCGAGCCGTCCCGACGGCAGCCGCGCCATCGCGCCGGCGAGGAGGTGCACCGCGTTGATGCGTCGCTCCGGCGCGCTCGCGTGCCCGGCAATGCCGCGCACCGTGACGCGGAAGGCATCCTTCGCCGGCGCGCCGCGCACAAGGTCGCAGGGGTCGCTGTGGTCGAGCGCGTAGGCGGCGTCGACGCCGTCCAGCCATGCGTCCGGCAGCGCCAGCGCGCCGAGGAGCTCGATCTCCTCGCAGACGGTAAAGACCACGCGCACCTCCCCCGCCGGGGTGACCGCTTCCTCGCGCATCCGCTGCAAGAGCGCCAGGAGGCAGGCGACGCCGCACTTGTCGTCCGCGCCGAGGATGGTCTCGCCCGTGGCGCTGTAGATGTCGCCCTCGCGCGTCCAGACCACCGGCCGGTCGCCCGCCTCCACGGTGTCCAGGTGCGCGCACAACAGAAGCGTCGGCCCCGATCCGCCCGGCGCCCGGACCAGCAGGTTCGAGCAGTCCCCCGCCACCGCCGCGCGCGCGTCGTCCCGCGCGACCGCATAGCCCAGCGCATGGCAGAACCCCTCCACCCACTCCGCGACGCGGGCTTCGCGCCGGGACGGGCTGGGGATGCCGATGAGGTGCTCGAAAATGGCGTCGATCTCCATGGTCAGTCTCCCTGAAGGGCGCGGAACCACGCCAGGTTGTCCGCCAGGCGCTCGTCGAGGGGCAGGTCGGTGCTGAAGTCCTCGAAGACGAGCCAGCCGTCGTACCCCCGCGCGCGCAGAAGCGCCACCACCTCCGGCCACGGCACCATGCCGTCCCGGAGCGCACAGGTCTCCACCGTCCAGCCGAGATGCCCGTCTTCGGCCCGTTCGGTCGGCAGGGGCCGCCGGTTCTTGACGTGGACCTCGGCCAGGTACGACCCCAGCGCGTCGAGCGCCATGTCGTAGCGTTCCAGGCCCTCGCCCACCTGGTTGCCCGGATCCCACAGGATGCCGAAGCGCGCCGGATCGAGCCCGTCCAGCAGCCGGAGCGCCTTCGTGACGCTCGGCCCGAGCTGCCCGCCGTGGGTCTCCACGCAGAGGCGCCCGCCATACCGCTCCGCCAGCGGTTCGAGCGCGGCGTAGCGCGCCCGCGCGGCCGTCACCTGGTCGAGGTAGCGGCCTTCCGCATCGTACCCGCCGGGGCCGACGCGGACGTTCACCGCCCCGATCGCCTGCGCCGCGCGGCAGTAGGGCTCGACGGCGTCCGGCGATTCGTTGCCGACGTAACTGCCAATCGACGGCATCGCCAGCCCGAGCGCATCGGCCCGTTCGCGGATCGCGGGCGCGGCGTCCAGCAGCTCCGCCGGGGTCATCGAAGTCCGGTTGCCCGACCAGAACGACGGCGCGCTCCGGTCGCCGGTGTCGCGGTCGATCACCCGCCATTCCACCCCGTCGTAGCCAAGATCGGCCAGGCGGTCGAGGAGAGGCAGCGGCTCGTAGTCGGGCGTGGAAACGGTGAAGACGCCGAACGGCATGGGCAATCCTTTCTGTCTCTGCGGCCGCGACGGGCGGCGGGGGCCGTCCCCCGGTCCGCGTCCGCGGGGCCGATCCGTTGTATCCGCCCCGCCGCCCCCGGTCAAGACGGAGGTGCGCCCGGACAGGGTCATTCAACTTAGTGGAACGTCCCGCAAGTAGATGAACAATTTCGCCGGGTACCGCCCTCATCCTAACCCCAATACGGTTCAGCTAAGCGGTGGCACGGCCATCTTGGCCGTGGAATCATGGGCTGGAAGCCCATGCCACGACGCACCGGTCGTCTTGACTGAACCGTATTGTCCCTAATACGGCAACGCCAGAAAGCTCCCCAAGAGCCACCATAAAGCATTATCACAATATACTTTGCGTCAAGCATGGGGCATGTTCGAGAAAAATGCCCTTTCTGATCGGACAACATGCTACAGAAAAATAACTTACGACAGAAAACACACATGCTCCTGGCGTTGTAGTACTAACCCTCTCCCAGGGGGAGAGGGAATGTTCACCAACTTGCGGGGCGCTGTACTTAGGCCATTTCGCTCTGAATTTGGCGACGCCGATTCGAAAAAAGTCCCCTCTCCCTCCGGGAGAGGGTCAGGGTGAGGGATGTTTCACCGTCCGGAGCCCTCACCCCGGCCCTCTCCCGGAGGAAGAGGGAGAACTGAATGACCCTGTGCGCCGGAGCGGCGACGACAACGGGGAACGCAGGGGCGATGGCGGCAGAGCATGCCGCCCCCCCTTCTCCCGCCGGGAGCGGGCCGGGGGCGAACGTCAGAACGGGGTCCCCGGGCGTTTGCGCAGAGCAGCCTTGAGCGAGCCGGCCCGAACCGTACGATCCGGGGTGCCCGGCCGGACCGGGCCGAGGCGCGGAGATCGACATGGCGAACCAGATGCAGGCGGGCGGCGGCCGCACGGGCTGGGCCCTCTTTCTGCTCGCGGCGGCGCTCTTCCTGGCGAAGTGCTGGGACGGCGTGCTTCTGGAGGACCCGGCGCGGTACGCCGCGGTGGCGAAGAGCATCCTCGCCACCGGCGACTGGGTCACCATGCACCAGACCCCCGCCACCCCCTACTTCAACAAGCCCCCCCTCTACTTCTGGGCGACCGCGCTCCTCTTCCGCCTCGCGGGGCCGGCCGCGTGGGCGGCGCGCTTCTGGTCGGGGCTGGCCGGCGCCGTGGCGGCGGTGCTCCTCTTCGACGCGGCGCGACGGCTGGCCGGCTGGCGGGTCGGCCTCCTCGCCGGGCTCCTGCTCGCGCTCACCAACGACTTCCTCCGTTACGGCGCCACCGGACGCCTGGACGCCCCGCTCGTCTGCTGCATGACGGCCGCGGCCTGGAGCTACGCGCGCTGGTGCGCCGGCGGCCGGAGCCGCTGGCTTCTCGGGGTCGGCCTCGCGTGCGGACTGGGCGTGCTCGTCAAGGGACCGCCGGTGCTCGTGATGCTCCCGGCGCTGGCGGGCGCGGCGCTGCTGGCCGGCCGGCTGCGGCGGCTCGCTTCGGCCCCGGCGCTCTGGGCGGGGCTCCTGGCCGGCGCGGCGCTGGCGGCGCCGTGGCACCTGGCGGTCGCGGAGGCGAATCCCGGCTTCTGGGACCACTACGTCGGCCGCGAGATGGTGGACCGGATCGAGGGCGACTGGAAGGCCGGCAAGCCCCGCCCGCACTACCTCGGCGTTCTCCTCGAGCACGGACTCCCGTGGACCCCGTTCTGGCTGGCCGGCGCGGGGCTGGCGGTGCAGGCCCTCCTCCGGCAACGCCGCGACCGGCGTCCCGACGCGACCTCCGTCCACGCCACGGACAGGAAGAGATCCGAAGCGGAAGACGCTAACGGGGCCGGAGACGCGCCCCCGGCCTCGCCCACCGAAACCGGTCCGCCGACCGACCCCGCGGCGCAGGTCCGGCCCGCTCAGGCGGCCCCGGAGGCGGACGCCTCTCCGCCCGGCGGCGCTGCCGCCCTGGCGGCCATCGTCCTGCCGTGGCTCATTGTCGCAGCGCTGGCCGCATTTGCGCCGCCGCGCATGTACGGCCGGTACCTGGTGCTGCTGCACCCGCCGCTCGCGGCGCTGGGGGCGCTGGCGCTGGTGCGCATCGTACCGGACCGTGCGCTCGGACACCTGCGGCGGCGGCTCTGGATCTACGGCGTGGCCGCGGGCGTCCTTCTTTCGGTCCTCCCCTTCACCCGGCACGAGGACCCGGGGAAGACCGCCGTCCCCGCGGCCGCCGCCCTCGTCGAGGCGCGGCTCGGCCCGGACGACCCGGTGCCTCTCTACCTCGTCGAGGTGCACGCCCCGCGCGCGGTCGTCTACTTCTACACCGGCCGCGAAAGCCGCCTGCTCGACGCCCCGGCCGAGGCCGCCGGCGCACCGCTGGTGCTCACCTCCAAGGCCGGCATGCACTACCTGGCCCCGTTCGGCTACCGCCCCGCCGTCCGCTCCGACCGCCTCTGGGTGGCCGAACGCGTGAACGCGTCCGCGGCGGAAGCGCCGCTTCGTCCCACCGCACCCGCGGACGGGGCCGTCCCGCCCGCCGCCGACAGCCCCTGACGAAAGGAACGGCCATGCCCCGCTACGGGTTCAACTTCCTCTGGTTCTTCGGCAAGGACGACAGGCGCGCCACCCGCGCGCCCGACCTCGGCCAGCTCGACCTGCTCCGAGAGATGGGGCTCGACTTCGTCCGCATTCCCTGCGACTACCGCATCTGGACCGCGGGCACCCGCTACGCCGAGCTCGACCCCGACGGCCTCGCCCGGATCGACGCCGTGCTCGAGGCCTGCCGCGCGCGGGGCCTCCACATGAACCTCAACCTCCACCGCGCGCCCGGCTACTGCATCAACGGCCGCGATCTGGAGACGCACAACCTCTGGACCGACCCGGCCGCGCAGGACGGCTTTGTCGCGCAGTGGGAGCACTTCGCCCGCCGCTACCGCTCGCTCGACAACGAGGCCATCTCCTTCGACCTCGTCAACGAGCCCTCCGGCGACGAGGCCGAGCGCGAGGGGCACGAACAGGTCATCCGCCGCACCGTGGCGGCCATCCGCAGCATCGATCCCGACCGCGAGATCGTCATCGACGGCTGGGGCGGCGGCCACCAGCCCCTGCCCGAGCTCGCCGATCTCGACGTCATCCAGAGCGGCCGCGGCTACCAGCCGTTTTCTCTCACGCACTACCGCGCGCCGTGGGCGGCGAAGATCGGCACGATGGAGATTCCCCCGCCCGTCTACCCCGGCGTCGATCCCGCCGGCAAGCACTGGGACCGCGACGCGCTGGCGGCGTTCTACCAGCCCTGGCGCGACCTCGAGGCCCGCGGCGTGCGCATTCACATCGGCGAGTTCGGCTGCTACTCCGAGACGCCCAACGACGTGGCGCTCCGCTGGTTCGCCGACCTGCTGGACGTCTTCCGCAGCTTCGGCTGGGGCTACTCGCTCTGGGAGTTCGCCGGCGCGTTCGGCATTGTCGACCACGGCCGCCCCGGCACCGAATACGAGGACTGGAACGGCTACCGCGTCGACCGCCAGCTCCTCGACCTCTACCTCGCCGGCCGCGTATAGGGCCTGTTCGTTTTTCGAGGGGGTCCGGACACGGCGGACACCGGGCCGGGGGGCATGCCGCCCGTTCTCTTCGTGGCGATCTCCCCTGCCTTCCGTCCTGCCTTCCGGCCCGCTTCACCGGGAAGGGCCGAACTTCCCCTTGCCATTCCGTTCCCGCCGCATAGGGTGAGCCGCTGACGCACGTTGACGACACCCATCCGCTGAAGGAGCTTCCCATGATCGAGTATTTCGTCTCCCCGAACGGCACGGATCAGAACCCGGGCGCCGAACAGGCCCCCTGGCAGACCCTCACCGCGGCGCGGGATCGCGTCCGGGAAACGATTCGGAGCTTCGCGCCGGGAGAGGCGGACGACATCACGGTGCACCTGGCGCCGGGCACCCACCGCCTGGCGGAGACCCTGGTGCTGGGCCCCGACGATGGCGGCGACGGAACCGTTGCCGTCACCTGGCAGGGAAGCACAGACGGCGAAACGCGGATCAGCTCCGGCTTCCCCCTGGACGGCTGGCAACGCTGCACCGCAGACCTGCCGGATCTGCCCGCGGCGCTGCAGGGCAAGGTCTGGACCGTCGATCTGCCGGAGGGGATGAAGGTCAACGCCCTGTACGGCCGGCAGGGCAGCCTCCCCCGCGCCCGGGGCGAAGCCATCAAGCCCCATCCCGTCCCGGTCGATGAAGAGACCCTCGCCCTCTACGGGCCCGACGGGCCCTATGCCCGGCGCCTGCGCATCAAGCCCGACAGGACAGCGTTTCTGCATGACCGCTTCGGCTTTCCCGATGGCGCCATCACCCCGGCGGCCGACCTCGACGAAGCCGAGTTCCTCATCATCCCGGCGAACCAGTGGACCATGAACATCCTCCCCGCGGGGCGCATCGACTTCGACGCCGGCATCGTCCATCTCGCCGTGCCCTGCACCTACCCCATCGGCAATCCGCACTGCGCGCCCGAGGGGTCGATCTGGCTGGAAAACAGCTTGAGCGTGCTGCAGCCGGGCCACTGGGTGGTCCACCAGACGCAGGGCCGCCTCTACTACTGCCCCGCGGGCGACGCCCCCGAGCCCGACCTGGAAGCCGCCTGCCTGACCGAGCTGATCCGCGTCGAAGGCGTGCACGAACTGGACGGCGAGCAGCGCCCGGTCACGGGGCTCCAGTTCCGCAACCTGACCTTCACGCGCAGCAACCGCTTTCCGTTCCACGGCCTGACCGGCCGGGGCATTCAGCACGACTGGGAGATGCACGACGCCCCGTCCTGCATGCTCCGCCTGCGCCATGCGCAGGGGTGCTCGGTCGCCGACTGCCGCTTTGTGGAGGGTGCGTCCGGCGGGCTGCGGATGGACCTGGCCTGCCGGGGCAACCGGGTCGAGCGCTGCGTCTTCGAACACCTGGGCGGATGCGGCGTGGTCCTCTGCGGGTACGGGTTGAGCCGGCACTACCTCAACCGCGAAAACCGGGTGCTGGACAGCCACTTCCACCACCTGGGCACGGCCTACTGGCACTGCCCCGCCATCTTCATCTGGCAGAGCGGCGACAACCACGTCGCCCGCAACTACCTGCACGACCTGCCCTACACCGGCATCGTCTGCTCCGGGCGGACCGTCTACGACCGCAAGGGCAAGGGCGAGTGCAGCGCCACCATCCACTGGGACGACGTGGAGGCGCAGTGCGGCAAGGGGTATGTGCACAACGTCTGGCACTACTCGGGCCTGCCGAGCTGGTGGATGCGCGAGCCGCTCATGCACTCGCGGGACAACCTGATCGAGTACAACCACATCCACGACGTCATGCAGATCATGGGCGACGGCAACGGGGTGTACGTCTCCGGCGCCGGCGGCGGCAACGTCGTCCGCTTCAACGTGGTCGGCCCCTGCCCGTCACCGACCATGGCCGAGGGGCTGCGCTGCGACGACGATCAGCACCACACCATCCTGCACGGCAACCTGGTCTTCGCCCAGCACGGCCACGCCACCGGCATCACGCTGAAAGGCGTCAACCGCGTGACCAACAACATCCTCGCCCTGCCGCTGAAGGCCCCGGACCGCGGCCTCCTCTCCCTCGAGACGGGCCCGCTGAACGGCTCGGTCGTCCGCCACAACATCTTCCTCACCGCCCGGCCGGAGCACCGGTTCGTGGGCGAAATGCGCATCCACGGCCAGGGCCGCAAGGCCCGCCTCTGCGACACCGACGCCGACCAGAACATCTACTGGTGCCTGGGCGACCCCGCCGCCGGCCAGGCCTGCCTGGACCGCTTCCAGGCCCTCGGCATCGATGTGCACAGCCGGAGCTGCGATCCCGGCTTCGTCGACGCCGAAGCGGGCGACTTCTCCCTGCAGGACAACGCCGCCGCCCTGGAGCTCGGGTTCCAGCCCCTGCCGCTGGAAAAGATGTTCGTCGGACGCACGTGGTAGCCGCCGCCCGCGCCGCCAGCACTTGACCGAATCAACCCCGGAGCGTATCCTTGCTCCCGTCGGCAGCGGGCGCCCACTGGGCAGCCTTGCTTTGGGCATGGAGCGATGCACCCCGCAGGTCCCAAGCGGTCCGTCCGGTGATGAGCAGGAGAACACCTGTGCAGACGGCAAACTTGGTTGCTGCCAGCGTTCTGGGCGGGCTGGCCCTCCTTCTTCTGGGGTGGGTCGTGTCCGGGCAGGTCGGTAGGTCCATCCGCGAAGGGAACCGGAAGGCGTTTCGCGTCGAGATCGTGGAGCACGAAGGCGAGCCCCATCTGTTCATTCCCATCGAAGCCTGCCATGCAGAAGAAAAAGCTTACGCAATCACCATTGCCATTCTTGGCGGCGCGCTCTTCGTTGTGTACCTGGCCCTGGCGGGATGGTTCTATCCTGTTGAAGCGTTCTGGGCCGGGGGGATCGTTTCTGCCCTGTTCCTGATTTACCAGTCTTGGGAAGCATACGGCCTCCGGTCGGATCCGGCAGTCTCTCTTGTCTATACAAAGGGCGAGTTGATCGGCCTGTTTCTCCTGAATGTACTGATTCCCATCGGCAGCCTTTCCGGTGCGCTTGTGGGGAGAAAGCTTTCGCGACTGGGCAGCCACCCCACCGCTTCGCCGCAGGCAGACCCAAACGCCTCCCGACGCTCCACCGAACAGGAAGATCGCTGATCTCGAACTGGATTCTCGTGGCAACGATCATCCCGTGGTGCGTCTTCTGGCTCGCGTATGCCTGGAAAACGGGAAGGATTCTCGGTTACCTGTTCCGCATGGTCAAAAAGGACGAGGAGTCGCTGCGCTTCTGGTACCTGATCATCGTCTATGCAACGGGTGTCGTGCTGGGCCTGTACGCCGCTTTCTGGATGCCTTCACTTCGATGAGCAGGCACTGCCCGCAGTCTGGTGTTTGAGGAGTCCGGACAGTGAACAACCCCGGAAGGCACTTCGCGAATTTCGTGCATTCGCTCGTGTTGGTAGTAGCTGTGACGGCCGTAGGCTCCTTGTTTGGCACTGTGTTCGATTCATTCATCACCTTTACCCATCTTATCGAACCTGCAGGAGTACTATACAATACTGTCATGGCGCTTTGGTTCTATGTAACCCTTTTTGCCGCCTTCTCTCTTCGGTTTCAGAAACGCAGCGCGGACACCGGACAAAGCTCGGTAGACTGTGTGCTCGCCTTCCTCCTGGTTGCCGGATTCCTCACGCTCATGGAGGAAGGGGACTGGACTGCTGGCCACTACCGCGGCCTGTTTACGTACCTGGCCGGCATTGTTCCGATGCTTCTTGGGAAGTGGACTGGTGAAGCACGAAGGGCCGAGGAAATGGAAGCAAACCCGTAAGCGGGTAGCCACGATAGCTGTCTGCTATCGTGGTGCGCGGGCACAGGAGGAGAGCCGACTCACGCGCCAGTGCGATTCGTGTTTTGCAGCGGCAGACCGGGTGCAACCCCGCAAATGCGGTTTGCAATCACGCGCGCTTGACGATTGACCGAATCAACCCCGGAGCGTATCCTTGCTCCCGTCGGCGGGTCCGCCATTGCGGACAGGCCGGACGGCGCCAGGGCCTCAAGCGCGGAGACTACCCATGAGCACCCCGTTCCCACCGGGAAGCGAACCAGACTGGGCCGGCCCGCCGGCGCTGGAAGGTCGGGCCTCGCCGATGGGCGAGAGCGCTGAAGCAGTCATCCGGGCGGAACTGGGCCCCGACGAGCAGCTCCTCTGGTCCGGGCAACCGAAGCAGGGGATCGTGCTGCGGGCGACGGATCTTTTCATGATTCCCTTCAGCCTGTTCTGGGGCGGCTTCGCCATCCTCTGGGAACTGATGGCGCTCTCCATCTTCTTCACATCCGAAGACGCTCCGCCCACCCCCGTCGCCATCATCATGCCGCTCTTCGGCATCCCGTTTGTCCTGATCGGGCTGTACATGATTTTCGGCCGTTTCTTCATCGACGCAAAGCGCCGCGCCAGGACATTCTATGGCTTCAGCGAACAGCAGGTCATCCTGGTTTCCGGACTCTTCGGGCGCAAGGTGAAGTCACTGAACCTGCGAACGCTGAGTGATCTCTCCTTGAACGAAAAGGCAGACGGCACCGGCACCATCACCTTCGGCCCGACCCATCCCATGGCGGCACTCTTCGGCAACATGCCGTGGCCCGGCGGGCCGCAGGCCGGCCCCAGCTTTGACATGATCCCGGACGCCAAAGACGTCTACAACCGACTCCGCGAAGCACAGACCAAGGCCTGACCTGTGCGGGCGCTGAAATACGGATCGATGCGGTTCAGCCAGTCCAGCACCGCAGGATTGGGTCGTTTGCGGCGCTGCTCGGACAGGATACAGGTATCGACCAGGAACTTCACAGGTCGATCTCGCGCGGCGGCGAGGGGTCCCGTTCCGTTGCGAAGTCCTCATCGAAGGGGGCGGACGCCAGGAAGTCGCCGAGCCGGACATCCGCAGGCGCTTCGGGTTCGGGCAGAATCACCGACAGCGTCACCTCGCCCTCGGGGTAATCGACGGGCGCATCGAGGTCGATGTGCAGCTTGTGATCCCGGCCGACCACGGCCTTGGCGTGCAGGGTTCTGGGCATCGTCGGCTCCCTCCTCATGACACATTGCATTCTACCCGGCAATGCCCTGTCCGTCAACCTCGGGGGCCCGGTTTGCCTGCACCCCATGCGTCGAGGGCGATCCATTGGGGTGGGGCCAGCGTTGCCCCTCTTTTCATCCGCGCTCTCTGCCCTTCGCACCGCTGTTCTTTCTTTGCGCCTTCGCGGCCTTTGCGGCTTTGCGAGAGATCCCGTCACCTGTCCCGTCTCGGCAAAACAGTTTCTCGCAAAGGCGCGAAGAGCGCAAAGACGTAAAACAACCCATGGACTGCGGGCGGCATGGACTACACGTTGTCCAGCCCGTTCCACCCCCTGCTGTCTGTCCCCGCTCCTCATCCGCGTTCATCTGCGGACATCTGCGTCATCTGCGTTCTGCAGTTCTGTTGCTCTTCGTGCTCTTCGTGGTGCATCTCTATCGCAGCCATCCGTGTCGTTCTGTGGGCATCCGTGTCCTGT
Organism: uncultured Planctomycetales bacterium; assembly: GCA_964553265.1. Taxonomy (GTDB): domain Bacteria; phylum Planctomycetota; class SZUA-567; order SZUA-567; family JAFGNG01; genus CAZKKD01. The sequence goes on from CAZKKD010000035.1 coordinate 17,062, forward strand.
GTGGTGTTGCGGTTGCACGGTGGGAAGGCCTGGCGGGCGGACGGTGTGCACCCGTCCGAAGCGCGACCTCAGACTGCGGCCGCTAGGCAGGCCGACCAGGAAATGGGGGGAATGTGCACGGCCAGCATTTGCCTGCAGGCGAGGGCGATGCTGGCGGCCCGCTTTTTACCAGAACTTTTTCGTGGAATATTGGCCGTGCGTGAATACGCCTCTCCACTCGTCCGTGAAGGTGCTGTCGGTCTTCCACCAGACCTCGCCGGGATAGCCCCCGTTATTGAACGTGCTTTTGCCGTCCCGATCCGCGCCCACCAACTCCGCATTCCTGTTGTAGTACAGCATGACATCGCGCCCCCACCAATACGCACACAAGTACCCGGTGTTGAGCTGCGAGAACGCATGCCAGCGGACGGAACCATCGGCGTATCCGTGATTGCTGCCGGCCGAAGTTTCGAACGTACTGTGGGCAGCGGTCGTCGACAGGGTCGGAGCGTAGGAGAAGTTCAGATGCTCGCCGGGCGGCTTGCGCTGCAGCGGCAGGTCGGCAATCAGGATGTACTCGGCGGGGTGCTCCATAAGCGACAGGGGAGTGTCGTAGGTGCGGCTG
>CAZKKD010000036.1:0-17556 GCA_964553265.1 uncultured Planctomycetales bacterium
CGCTCGCCGCCGAGATGGACGACCCCGCCGGCCACCGCTACGCGCTCCAGGCCGCCATCTACGGCCAGGCCGCCATCCGCTGGCTCGAGGCCCGCGCGCCCGGCTTCGCCTACGACCGGCACTTCGGCGGCGCCTTCTACCTGTTTCTGCGGGGCCTGGAGACGGACCCGGACAGCGACGCCGGCGTGGTCCACCGCCGCCCGCCCAGCCGCGACGCGCTCTTCGCCGAAGCGGAGGCCATCCGGGAGCACATCGATGCGACTGCCGGCTGACCACGTGCACGCCGCCGGACGGTTCCGGCGCGCCGCCGCGCCCGCAGGGAGACGGACATGACAGCGATGCCCCCCCTCCAGACCCGGGATCCGCTCGACGCGGTCGAGCTCCCGGACGGGTCCACCCTCGCCCAGGCGGACCCGGCGGTCGCCGGGCTCTACCGCGCGGCGCTGGCGCGGCGGAGCATCGGCCCGGCCGACGTCTTCACCGCGCGCGACCTCCTGGTCCTCGCCGACGCCCCGCTGGCGGACCCGGCCCGGCATGCGCTTCTCCTTGCCCTCTTCGCGGCGCTGCGGGAGGGAAGCCTCTGCCTCCGCCTCGCACCCGACCGACTCGCCGACCGCCTGCGGACCTGGATTGGCCCCGCCGGCGCGGCGCAGGCGGACGCCATCGTGGCCGGCGCATCCGGAACGGACTGGGCCGAGCTCATTGCCGACGCCGCCGCGCCCGACGATGCCGACCGGGCGCTCGTCCGGCTCGACGTTGCCGGCGCGCCGGTGGTCTACTTCCGCCGCTGGTACGCCACCGCCGACGCCCTCGGGACCGCGCTCGCCGAACGTCTCGACAACGCCGCCGACGCCCCCGGCGCGCTGCCGCTCGACCGGGCGCAGGCGCTCACCGCCGCGGCGCTCGCCGTCCCCGGCGCGGCGCTCCGCTGGACCGCCCGGCAGGCGCTGGCGCTCCTCCTGGCGGCGCACCGGAACACGCTCCTCCTCTCCGGCGGGCCCGGCACGGGCAAGACCACCGTCCTCCGGGCGCTCGTCGAGCTCTTCCGCCGGATGGACCTGCCGCCGGAGACGGTCCGCCTCGCCGCCCCCACCGGGCGCGCGGCCGAACGCATGGCCGAGGCGCTCCGCTCCGCCCCGTCCGCCGACGGTTCGAATCCTGCACCCGCCGCCTACGCCGCAGCAATTGCGCCCTGCACCCTCCATCGCCTGTTTGCGTACTCCCCGTCGCGGCACGCCTTCGGCCGCACCCGCCGCCGGCCGCTGGAGGCGCGCGCGGTGGTCGTCGACGAGGCGAGCATGATCGACGCGGCGCTCATGCTCCACCTGCTCCGCGCCACGCCGCCGGACGCGAAGCTCATCCTCCTCGGCGACCGGGACCAGCTCCCCTCGGTCGATGCGGGCGCGGTCCTGGCCGACCTCACCCCGCCGGCGGACGCGTGCCGCTACGGCGCAGAGACGCTGGCCGCGCTGGCCGCCCTCCTCGACCGCCCGCTCGCGGACGCCGACCCCGGCGCCGGCACGGACGCGGGCGGGACGGACACGGACAGCGCCGCCGACCGCCCCGTCCCGCCGGAGCGCCTGGCCGACACCGCGGTGGTCTTCACCGAAAACCACCGTTCCGGGCCCGCCATCCGCGCCTTCGCCGACGCCATCCGCCGTGCCCCCACCGCCGCCGACCCGGACGCCGAGGCGGCCGTAGCCTCCTGCCTCGACGCGCTGCCGCTCCTGCCGGCCGATCCCGTCCTCGCCGGAGGGGACGGCCCGGCGGCGCCGGTCCTCGCACCCGCCGACCCGGCGGACGGGGTCTGGCGCGTCGACCCGTCGCTGCTGGAGCGCGACGGGTGGGCGGCGCTCCTGGCGGCCTGGGCGCACCGGTGGTTTGTCGCACCGCTGCCGGGGGGATCGACGCTGGCCGCGCTGCTGGACCGGGTCCGGACGCACCCGGCGGCCGGCGTCGACGGCGCGTCGGAGGTGCTCGGCCAGGTGCTGGACGCGGCGAACGCGGCGCGGATCCTCACCGCCGAGCGCCGGGGCCCCCGCGGCTGCGAGACGATCAACGACCGCCTCGCCGCCTGCCTGCGCGGGCCGCTGGGCAACCGGCGGCGCGGACGCACCTTCCCCGGCATGCCGGTGGTCGTCACCCGCAACGACCACGCCCGCCGCCTCTACAACGGCGAGACCGGCGTGATCGCGGCGTTCGCGGACACCGACCGCGACCGTGTCGTCTTCCGCCGGGCGGGGGGGCTGGTGGTCCATCCCGTCGACGCGCTCGCCGACCGCCTCGCGCCCGCTTTTGCGACCACGATTCACAAAAGCCAGGGGTCGGCCTTCGACAGCGTGCTGGTGGTGCTGCCGGCGGCCGGGACGGTGGAGGACGGCCCGCCGGCGGCGGACGCCGACGCCGCCGCGGAACCGCCGCGCCACCTGCTCCTCACCCGGGAGATCCTCTACACCGCGGTGACGCGGGCCCGCCGCCACGCCCTTCTCGCGGCCGAACCGGCGGCGCTCTCCACCGCCATCCTCCACCCGGTCCGGCGCGAGAGCGGCCTGCGGATCGAACCGGCAGCAAAGACGCATCCGCCCGGCGGCGGCGACACGGAGCCGGCCGGATAGGGGTTGCCGCCCCGTCCGTCCGCGCGGTATGCTGACGGCTTCCGGCGCGGGGCATCCGGCCGAAGACGGGGACCGGTCCACGGGGAAGACGGCGGCATGCGAATCCTGCACATCATCACGCGGATGATCCTGGGCGGCGCACAGGAGAACACCCTCCTCTCCGTCCTCGGCCAGGGCGAGGCCGGGCACACGGTGCGCCTCCTCACCGGTCCGACCACCGGCCCGGAGGGGACGCTGGCGCCGCTGGCGCAGGCGCGCGGCGTCGACGTGGTGGAGGAGCCCGCGCTCCTGCGCGCCATCCACCCGGTCCGCGACGTGCAGGCCGCCGCGCGGATCCGACGGCACATCCGCCTGTTCGCCCCCGACGTGGTGCACACGCATTCGACCAAGGCGGGCGTCCTCGGCCGGTGGGCCGCGTGGGCCGAGCGCGTCCCGGCCATCGTCCACACCATCCACGGCCTTCCGTTCCACCCCTACCTGCCCTGGTGGAAGCGCACCCCCTTCGTCCTGGCCGAGCGCTGGGCGGCGCGGCGGTGCCATCGCCTGGTGAGCGTCGCCGACGCAATGACCCGCCAGGCCTGCGCCGCCGGGGTCGGGCGGCCCGGGCAATACCTCACCGTCTACAGCGGGATGGAGATCGAACCTTTCCTCCGGCGCGACCGCGACCGGGACGCGCTCCGGGCGCGCTACGGCCTCGCCCCGGACGACGTGGTCGTGGCGAAGGTGGCGCGCCTCTTCGAACTCAAGGGGCACGACGACCTCTTCCGGGCCGCGGTACGGCTGCTGCCCCGGCACCCGCGGCTGCGGTTTTTTCTCATCGGCGACGGCGTCTGGCGCGAGCGGCTGGAGCGCGAGGCCGAGCGCCTCGGCATCCGGGAGCGGGTGGTCTTTGCCGGACTGGTTCCGCGCGAGGAACTGCCCGGCGCGCTGGCGACGGCCGACCTGGTGGTCCACTGCTCGCTGCGGGAGGGGCTGGCCCGCGTGCTGCCGCAGGCGCTTCTCTCGGGCAAGCCGACGGTGAGCTACGACGTCGACGGCGCACGCGAGGTCATCCGCCCGGGCGAGACCGGCTTCCTGGCGCCCGCCCGCGACATCGACGCGCTGACGTCCGCCATCGCCGAGATCCTCGACCATCCGGCCGAGGCCGCCGCGCTCACCGCCGCCGGCACAACCCTCTGTCGGGAGCGCTTCGCCTGCCAGACCATGGTCGACCGCCTCCTCGCCCTCTACGCCGAGTTGCTGCCCGGAGACCCGACATGAATCGCACCCTCGGCAACCTGGTCCTCCTCCTGGTCGGGCTGGGCCTCTTTCTGCCCCTTGTGCTGGGCGGGGGTGCGTCCACGCCACCGGAGACACCGGATCCCGGGTCCGCCCTGCGCGAGATCAACCCGTGGGACCTTGGCCCCTGGAAGCAGGCCGTGATCGTGGGAGGCGGCCTCGCGTTTCTCTTCGCGGGGGCGGCGGCGGGCGGCTGGTGGCTCCTCCGCATCGGCCAGGGGCGGCCGGGGCTCTTCCCCCCCACGGAAGCCGGCCCGGACGAGTGCATCGAGCAATCGGGCGTGCGACCGTCGGACCTCGCCGCCATGCTCGGCATCGTGCTGGCGGGGCTTGCCCTGCCCGCCTGGGTGACGAGCGGGCTGCCCGAGCCCCTGACCCGCGCCGACGCGCTCCTTGCCGGCAGCTTTTCCTATTTCGGCGCCGAGATCCTCGCCGCCGCCTACGGCCTCTGGCTCCTCCGGGGCGAGGGCGGATCGTGGCGGGGGCTCGGCGCGTCCTGCCGGCGTGCCCTGTCGCGGGGGCTGCGGGGGATGGTGGCCTGGTTCGCGTTCCTCCCGGTCTACGCGGCGCTGGTCCTGGTCGCGACCCTGGTCCTGCACATCGTGCTGCAGCGCCTCGGGATGGACCCGCCCGCGGGCGAACCGGTCCTCGTCATCCTGGAGGCGGCGCGCGACCGCCCGCTGGCGCTGGCGGGCCTCCTCGCCTTCATGGCGGTCGGCGCACCGGTGGTGGAGGAGGTCCTCTTCCGGGGCTTCCTGTACGGGGTGCAGCGGCGGTGGCTGCCGGTCGTACCGGCCGCGATCCTCAACGGCCTGATCTTCGGCGCCGTACACGGGACCGTCATCAAGTTCGTGGTCATCTCGGCGCTCGGCATCCTCCTCTGCCTCCTGCGCGAACGCAGCGGCAGCCTGGCCGCTCCCATCGCGGCGCACCTGGTCAACAACGCGGCCGCGACCGCGCTCATCATCGTTTTTTTCCTGCTGTAGCGCGCCGTCGTCGTGCAGGCTTGACAGCCGCTCGCTGACAGATTGAATGGACACGGAGGGAGCGCATGCACGGACAACGAAAGCCCAGGACCTCCATCCTGGTCGTGGACGACGACCCGGCCGTGCTGCCGATCATCGAGGCCGTCCTCGACGCGCCCGACCGGCGGATCGACGGGGTGCGCAGCCGCCATGCGGCCGAGCAGCTCCTGGCCGCGCACCGGTACGACCTGGTGCTGGTCGACGTCTTTCTCCCGGACACGCGGGAGCTGGAGCTGGTCGACGCGATCAAGGCGATCGACCTCGACTATCCGGTGGTGCTGATGAGCGGCTACCTCGATGCCGACGCGCCGCCCGGCAGCGACACCGCCGAGACGCGCGACCGCATTCTGACGCTGGCGGATCGCAAGGGCGTGCTCGCGACCCTGGCCAAGCCCATCGACACCGATCGCCTCGCCGCCCTGGCGGACGAGGTGCTGGCGAGAAGGGACCCCTGATGCACATGCGCAGCCGAACACCGCGTCATCGGCCCACCGCGGGCCGGGTTCTGGCATTGCTCTTTCTCCTGGCGGCCGGCCGGATCCTGGCGGGCGAAGCGGTCGCCCCCGACATGGATCCCCTCGCTCCCGCCGCCGCGCCCGCGGCGATGGACGAAGAGGCCGGACCCGGCAGCACCGCTCCGGACCCGGCGCCCGATCCGACCGGCCCCGACCTCGATCCCGACGCCGGCGCCGGGAAACCGTCCGACGATCTGCCCCCGCCGCCCCCCGTGGACACGGTGGCCGCGGAGGAGGCCACGCCACCCCCGGCGCCCGATCCGGATGCGGAAGGGGCCGGCCCGGCGCCCCCGCCGGCGCCCCCGGCGGTCGACCCGGCGCCCGACCTGGCCCCCGGAGCGGATGCGCCGTCGGCCGCCGACCCGGACATTCCCGCCGCGCCGCTCGACGAAGCGCCCCGTCCGTCCGCCGCCGAGGCCCAGGCCGCCGACCCGGCAGCGCCGGCGCACCATGCCGACCCACCGACCGGCCGCCCCGCCGCATCTTCCGACGCGGAGGCCGCCGCGGCCGCGCCGGCGGCCCCGACGGACGCCGACGCGGAGATCGGGCAGTTGCGCCGTATGGCCGGGGCCTTCCGTACCGTGGCGCGCCAGGTCCGCCCGGCCGTGGTCCACATCCGCTGCCGGCTGCCGCGCACCACCACCGACCTTGTGCGCGCCGCCGAAAGCGAAGCCGCGCCCGCCCCCGCCGACGATGCGGAGATCCCGCTCAGCATGGGCAGCGGCATCATCATCGACGCCGAGGGTTACGTCCTCACCAGCTACCACGTCGTCCGCAACGCCGTGGAGATCCGGGTCCGCCTGGCCGATCGGCGCTGGTTCGAGTCCGAGCTCGTCAGTTTCGATCCGCTCTCCGATCTCGCGGTGCTCCGCCTGCCCGCCGACGGCCTCCCCGTGGCCGGACTCGGCGATTCCGACGCCGCGGAGGTGGGCGACTGGGTGCTGGCCATCGGCAGCCCCCTGGGGCTGCAGCAGACCGTGACCGCCGGCATCGTCAGCGCCACCGGCCGCGACTTCAGCACCGACCGGGACGACCCCTACCTCAGCACCTACAATTTCATCCAGACCGACGCCGCCGTCTACGCCGGGGGATCGGGCGGGCCGCTCCTGGACCTCGACGGCCGGGTGATCGGCATCACGCACAACCAGGCCACCAGCGTCCGGCACGACCTCGTCCGCCGCACCACCCTCATCGAACGGCACGAAGGCCTCGCCTTCGCCACCCCCATCAACCTGGTCAAGAACGTGCTCGAAGACATGAAGCGCGGCCGCGGCGCCCCCCGCGGACGACTGGGGGCCGGGCTCGGCGACGTGACGCAGGAGATCGCCGTCGCCGCCGCCGGGCTCGACCGCATCCGGGGCGCGCAGATCCAGTTTGTCGAACGCGACAGCCCCGCCGCCAAGGCAAAGCTGCGCACCGGCGACATCGTCCTCGCGTTCGGCGGAACGCCGGTCCGTAACGCCGCGCACCTGCGGGGACTTGTGGCCTGCGCGCCGGTGGAGACAGCCATCGACCTCGGTGTCCTCCGCGCCGGAGAACGCCTCACCATCCCGCTGGTCCTCTACGTCGGCGAGGTGTTTGCCCGCGACAACCTGCTCCTCGGCCTGACGGTGATGGACCTGAACAAGGTTACCGCCGACTCGCTCGGCCTGGACACGCCGCAGGGGGCGCTGGTGGTCTCGGTCAGCCGCGAAAGCGCTGCCGCGCGCGCCGGCATCCGTCCCGGCATGGTCATCGCCGCGGTCAACGCCACGCCCACGCCCGACATCCAGGCCTACCTGAAGGCGGTGCGCCAGCACCTCGGCGCCGACGAACTGCAACTCGCCGTCAACGTGCGCGGCCGCGTCGTCTTTCTCCCCCTCGCGCGGGACGAGGCCGGCCGGTTGCAACCGGTTCGGCGCAAGCCCGAGGACGATACCGACCCCGCACCGCCCGCCGACGGCCCGGACCTGGAGCGCTGAGGTGGCGGGCCGGCTGCGCCGCCTCCTGCCCCGGCTGGCCCTGGTGGCTGTCGGGCTCGGCATCGGGCTGCTGGGGGCGGAACTGGTGCTGCGCGTGGTCCTGCCCCGGGTCTACGGCGTCTGGCCCCCGCATTACCGCATCGTCTGCCGCGCCGACCCCGCCGTCATGCCCGGCGCGTCCGGCCCGGCGCACACCCGCGCCAACGCCCAGGGCCTGCGCGCCGACCCCCTGCCGGCCGGCGACGCGGTCCGGATCCTCGTCCTCGGCGGCAGCACCACCGAGTGCCTCTACCTCGACCACGACGAGGCTTGGCCCCACCGCCTGCAGACGCTGCTGGCCCGCCGCACCGGGCGCGCCGTCTGGGTCGGGAACGCCGGCCGCAGCGGCCACACGACGCGCGAACACGTCCTCCAGGCGCACCACCTCCTCGCGCAGGTGCCGGACGTCGACCTCCTCCTCGTCCTGGCCGGGATGAACGACTTCATGCTCCGCCTGCGCCAGGATACACAGTATGAAACCGCGGACCTGGACGACCCGGCGGTGCGGGCAAGGCTGCTGCCGCGCGCATTTGCCGTAACCCCCGGAGAAGGATGGGGCTTGCGGCAGTGGGCGCTGGTCCGCTTCGTCCGGCGCAACCGCTACCTGTACGCGGCGCGCGCACGCTTCGGCGCCGTGCAGGACGAGGCCGGCGCCGTCTACCGCCGCTGGCGCGCACACCGGCGCGCGGCCGGTGAACTCCGCACCGCACTCCCGCCGCTGGACGATTCACTGGACGAATACGCCGCCAATCTGGCCCGCATCGCCGCAACGGCGCGCACACACGGCACGGCGGTCGTCTTTCTGACGCAACCGTCAATTTGGAAAGAAGTTATGCCCCAGGAGGAAGAGGCCCTCCTCTGGTCCGGCGGCGTCGGACCCTTCATGGAGACCCCGGGACAGCCGTACTACGCCCCCGGAACGCTTGCCGACGGACTGGCGCAGTACAACGACCGCCTCCGCACGGTCGCGGCGGCCAGTGGCGCGCGCATCATCGACCTCGTCGACGCACTGCCGCGCGACACCACCGTCTTCTACGACGACGTCCACTTCAACGAAGCCGGCGCCGCCCGCGTCGCCGAACACCTCGCCGACGCCCTCGCCGACGCTCCCCCCTTCGGCCAGCCGCAGGACAACCCCTGACCGGAAGTGCGGGTTGCGGCAGCGACGAATGGGATCACCGGCCTGCAATTCGCTATCGTTATTCACTGGAACAGCGCCAGTTGCGAATCGCTTTCCCTTTTGGAACCGGGTCGAAAAGTATGGCTCGGACGCCCAAACAATGCTACCTGTCTGCTAAAATGTCATCAAAAACTTGCTTTTTGCCGTACTCCGGTGTACGGTTCATGCGCAATCCACCCGAACGACGAAGACAGTCCCCGGATTTCAGTCGACCCGTTGACAGGAGAGGAGTACAGCATGCGGAAGCTGGCCTTTGCCGGAATGTTGGCGCTGTTGCTGCTGGTGGGCGCCCGGACCGCGTTTGCGGGCGAGGGAGAAGCGCTGGCGCTGCGGTTTGCGCTGGGGCGCGACGCCTACCAGACCAACGAGACGATTCCCCTGGTGCTGCTGCGAACCACCGAAGGCGGACTGGAAGCCGGCGACCTGCACCTGACGATTGCGGGCGCGGGCGGATCGGCCCTGTCCTTCACGTTTCCGCTGCCGGCCAGCGACGGGCCGCGCGCCGAGCACCTCAACATTGACGCCCGCCTGCTGCGGCCGGGGCCCTACACCGTCACGGTCGAAGCCGACGGCGCGGACGCGGAGGCCGCCTTCGAGGTCTGCAGCCACGTCCGCAAGTCGAGCTATCGCATCGTCAACTGGGGCAGCCGCGCCCAGGGCGCGCAGCACCGCACCCAGGGCGAGCACAGCCTGGGCTACAACCTGGTGATGCAGAACCAGGGCCGCAACGGGGTCGACACCGCCGAGCAGATCCGCGGCGGGGTGGACTGGACCAGCTGCTGCGCGATGAGCGGCGGGCACCAGATGGACCTCCGGATGGAGTGCGACTGGTCCGACCCCTACGTGGTGGCGCAGGGCGGCACCCGGCGCATCATGCGCGATGTCTTCGGCAACCGCACCGCCGGCAATGCGATCGGCACGCACTTCTACGACGAGCCCGGCCTCACCTGGTGGAAGGATCCGGAGACCGAGATCACGACCCCGCACATGGTCCCGGCGCAGGTGCGGGCCTACCGGGCCGCCTTCGGGCACGATCCGCTCCGCTACAACAAGGTGGATCCGGACAACCCCGACGATGTCCGTCGCTGGATGGAATGGGGCCGGTGGAAACTCGGCTTCATGTCCGCGGCGTGGAAGGACACCGCCTGGGCGGTCGACCTGGTGCGCCCCGACTACCTCTCGTTCACGCAGAGCCAGTATGGCTTCTCGGCCTTCACCGACGGCTACTACTTCAACGTCGTCGCCAGCCTCCCGCTGGTGAGCGGCCACGGCGGCTATCACGACTGGGGCCCCGGCTACTGGCACCCGTCCTACACGCTGGACATGGCGCGCGCGCGCGACCGCGCCAAGCCCTGCTGGTACATGCCGCTCTGGTATCCCAACACCACCAGCGACGAGACGCGCCTGGAGCAGTACCTCAGCTTCGCCACCGGCATCCAGGGAATGATGACCCCGCCGCCCATCGACCCGGCGCAGCAGCCCTTCAAGCTGGCCAGCTTCGACGGCATCGTCGAGAGCAACAAGCTGATGGCCAAACTCGGCACCGTCTTCACCACGATGGAAGAGACCGACGCCCCGGTGGCGCTCCTCTTCAGCATGAGCCACATGCTCCACCACCAGGCGACCCGCGACATGCACTTCTACTATTCGCACGGCGAGGCCCACGGACAGAGCTGCATGTACGCCTACCTGGCCGGCAAACTGACGGGCCGGACCTTCCAGCCGATCACGGACGAGGACGTGGTCGACGGCACGCTCGGGATGCGGCACAAGGCTGTCCTCCTGACGAGCATCGACTACCTCGCCCCCGAGGTGCTGGACGGCCTCGCAGCGTTCCAGGCCGCGGGCGGCGCCGTCTTCGTCACCGAGGACAGCGAAATCGGGATCGCGGACGCCGTGCCCGTCCCTGTCACGCCCGGCCCGGCCGCCGACGCCCGGACGCGCATCGAGACGCTGCAGGAGCAGATCCAGGCCCTGCGCGGCAAGATGAACCCGCTCAACAAGCGCCTCCGTGAGATTGCCAAAGAACTCCGCGCCAAGGACCTCGCCGATGCAAAGAAGGCCGGACTCGAAGCCGAACAGGAAAAGATCACCGCCGAACGAACCACCCTCCAGGACGAACAGCGCGTCGTCGACGCGGAACTGAAGGGACTGGCGGGCATGCGCGGCAACCTGAAGGACGCCGCCCGCTTCGCCGCCGCCATCGACCCGCTCCTGGACCGGGCCGGCATCGGCCGCGACATCGTCACCGAGGCGGCGGGCCTGACCGCCCAGATCCACACCGCCGGCGACGTGAGCTACGCCTTCGTCATCAACGCGGTCCACGACGAGGATGCGCCCGGCGGACACGGCGCCCAGGTGGGCATGAAGGCGATCGAAACCGCCTTCGCCATCCCCGCCAACGGTGCAGCCGTCTACGACGCGGTCGCCGGCGTCCCGGCCGACGACCTCCGCCGCGACGGGGATCAGCTCCGCGGAACGCTCCGCTTCGGCCCGGGGCAGATGCGCGTCTACGCGCAGACGGCCCGGCCCATCGGCTCGGTCCAGGTGATGCAGCCGATGGTCCACCGCGACACCACCGTCCGGGCCGCGCCGCTTTCGGTCTCGGTTGCCGGCACGGTCCTCTGCGACGGCGGGCGGGTGCTGGGCGGCAGCATTCCGCTCCGCATCACCGTCACCGACCCGCTGGGCGAAACCCGTTACGAACTCCTGCGCGCCACGCGCCAGGGCGCCATCCGGCTGGCCCTGCCGCTGGCGGCCAACGACCCGGCCGGCGACTACACCGTCGCCATCGAGGAGCTCCTCTCCGGCCAGCGCGGCACCGCCACCTTCGCCTACCAGCCCTCGGCGCGCTTCGCGTCGATCGCCGGGGCGACGCGGCGGGCCTTCGTCTTCGGGCGCGACCCGGAGAACATCTTCCGCTTCTTCCGGATGCACCAGGACGTCACCATCGTCGTCGGCGACAACGAGGCACACCAAGCCGCCGCCGAGCGCATCGCCGGCTTCCTCCAGCCCTGGGCGGTGCGCGCCACCGTGGTCGACGCCGCTTCCGTCAACCGGGGCAAGACGATCTCCGGAGAGGCCGCGCCCACGCTCTGCGGACTGCATTACACGCCGCGCGGCAGCATCAAACCGGGGGAACCCAACGACCCGAAGCAGGTGGGCTACGCCGTCGAGGGGCCGGTGCTCCTTATCGGTACGCCGGAAGACAACCCGCTGGTGAAACACCTCGCCGAGAACCGGTTCCTCCCCTGCGCGGTGAAGGCGGGGGCGTTCCCGGGGCCGGGCCGGGGGCTCATCGCCTACCAGCGCGGCGCCATCGGGGCGCGGCAGGACAGCATCGCCCTGGTCGCGTACGACGAGGCGGGCCTGGCCGAAGCGGCGGGCCATCTCTACGAGGTGATGGCCGGCATCGAACCGCTCACGCCCTGGACGCTGCCGGCGACGCACAGCATTGCGGCGGCCGACACCTCCCGCGCCGTACCCGCCCTGGCCGCGGCCTGGACGGCGCTCCTGCCGGACAAGGCCGACGCGTTCGGCATCGCGGACGGCGCGCTCGTCGCCATCACGCACGACGGCTCGCGCATCGCCCTCGGCAACGACGGGGCGGTGCGGCAGACGACGACACTCGCCTCCGACGGGCTCGCGGACGCGGTCACGGCCCTCGCCGGGACGGTCCCCGCGGGCGACGACGCACAGAAGAAGCTGGCCGCCGACAGCTTCCGCCTGGTGCGATTCGTCCGGCCGAATGACGCCGGCCTGGCGGTCGGGTATGTGGGCGGCTGCGTCCGCGTCCTCGACGCCGAGGGGAACGCGGTGGCGGAAACGCAACTCGACGCCGACGTGACCGGCCTGGCCTGGCTGCCGGACGGGACGCTGGCCGCTGCCTTCAGCGACGGCCGGGTGGTCGGCTTCCGCCTGCCGTAGGCGCTTCCGTACCCCCGGCGCGGGGCGACCCGCTGCCGGAACCGGTACGCTGCCTCTTTCGGGCGCCTTTCCGCTTCGTCGGGAAGGCGCCCGTTTTCTGTCCAAATTCCGGCCCATCCTTGTCAGCACCGGCGTGCCGCAGGTATATTGTTTGCACATCGCGTACCGTACCGCCAAAAGCGCGGACGGAAAACGAAACCGGGCCGACAGACAGGGGCAGCCGCCGATGACGCCGGAAGAACTCCACCGTTCGCTGCAGGGGGCCGCGTCCGACCTCGTCTTTCTCGACGGCGACGCGCCGGCCGAGGACTGGGCCGTGTTTGTCGACCGCCTGGGGCCGCTGGCCGCCGCCGCCGCGGCCTGCGACTGCCCCATCCTCGCCGACGCGGGCGAACTGGCCGGCCGCATCGCCGCCGTCCTCGCCGCGGGCGACCCGGGCAATCCCGACGCCGCTGTCGAACATCTGAACACCCTCCTCACCCTCATGGGCGTCCGGGCCGAGGAACTGGCCGAAGATCGGCCGCCGGCACAGACCTACAAGGCCGAGCTCGCCGCCGCGCGCGTCTACCTGGACGACCTCGCCGGCGACGAAGCGCCCCCGGCCGCCACCGCCACCCCTGCCGAAGACGACGAAGCCGCCGAGTTCCGCCAGGTGATGCGCGGGCGCATCGACGCGGTGGAGGCGCTTCTCCTCGGCGCGGAGGACACCGCCGACGAGGCGGAGCTCCTCCGGAGCGTCTTCCGCGAATTCCATACCCTCAAGGGCGAGACCGGCATCCTGGGGCTCACCGACCTCCACAACTTTTTCCACGACGCTGAGAGCCGGATGGAGCCGCTGCGGAGCGAATCGCTGAGCATTACCGCCGACCTGGTGGACGCGCTCATGGCGGTGGCCGACACCTCCCGCCGGCTTATCGATGGCGCGACCGGCGACGACGCAACGACCGACGATGCCCGTGCCGTCCCCCTGGACGCGCTCGGCGGGGCGGTCGCGGCCGCCCCTCCCGCCGAGGCGCGCACGCCGGACGCGACGGACGCAGCCACGGGAGAGGACGACGACGCCTTCTTCGCCGCGATGGCCGACCCGCCGCCGGCGCCGGACGCGGCATCCGCGCAAGGGGCCGAAGACCTCTTTCTGCAGGGCGCCGGCGCTTCCGGCGAGGCCGAACCGACCGCTCCGCCGCTCCCGGACGCGGACGCAGCCGAAGCGCCCGTCCCGGAGACCGAGGGCGTGCAGGTCATCCCCGTGGATGTGGGCCGCATCGACAGCCTGCTGGACCTCGTCGCCACCACGACCGCGTCGGCGGTGCAGGTGGGGCGGCATCCGCTCTTGGCCGAACAGGCCGACACGGCGCTCCGGGCCGACCTGGCCATCCTCCAGCGCTCGATCGCCTCGCTGCAGGATCTCGCCGCGGGCTTGCGCATGACCCCGGTGCGGCCGCTCTTTCAGCGCATGCGGCGGGTGGCCTACGACGTGGGCCGCTCGAGCCACAAGCGCGTCGACATCGACGTCGAAGGGGCCGACACCGAGGTGGACCGCAGCGTCGTGGAGAACCTCACCGGCGCACTGGTCCACCTCATCCGCAACGCCATCGACCACGGCATCGAGGCCCCCGCCGACCGCCGCGCCGCCGGCAAGCCCGAACGCGGCCGGCTGCTCCTGCGCGCGCGGCGGGCCGGCAGCAACGTCGCCATCGAGGTGGTCGACGACGGGGCGGGCATCGACCCCGAGCGCGTCCGCGCGGCCGCCGTCGGGCGTGGGGTGATCGCACCCGACGCCCGCCTGCCCGACCGCGAACTGCGCGAGCTCATCTTCCACCCCGGCTTCAGCACCGCCGCGCGCGTGACCGGCGTCTCCGGGCGCGGCGTGGGCATGGACGCGGTGCGCTCGGCGGTGGAGCACCTGCGCGGGCGCGTGGAGGTGGACAGTACGCTCGGCCGGGGGACGACGGTGCGCATCCTCGCCCCGCTCGCGCTCGCCGCCATCGAGGGACTGGTCGCGCGCATCGGGGAGACCGACTGCATCCTCCCGGTCACCGCCGTGCGCGAAAGCCTGTCGGTCCGCCCCGACGCGGTGAGCACCGTCGAGGGGCGCGGCGCCGTGGTCGCGGCGCGCGGGACGCTCTTGCCGCTCATCGTGCTCGGGGAGGCGCTGGGGCTCTCGCACCGGACCGCCGACCCGACCGAAGGGGTGGTCATCATCCTGGAGCACGAGGGGCGGCTGGCCGCGGCGCTGGTGGACGAGGTGGTGGCCACCCAGCAGGTGATGGTCCGCCCGCTGGAAGGGGCGCTGGCGCGGGTGCGGCAGGTTTCGGGCACCGCGGCGCTGGGGGGCCGGGGGATGGGCCTGGTGCTGGAGGCGGGCGCGCTCCTGGCGGGGGCGAGCACCGTCGACGGGCGCGAGCTCGCCGGCGCGGCGCGGCGCGAGGGCGCGATCGAAACCGTCGACATCGGCTCGAACCAGGTCGGCATGGTCGACTTCGTCCTCCGCCACCGCGTCGGCGGCAAGGCGAAACGCAGCAGCTACGCCATCAACGCCTTCAAGGCGCGCGAGTTCGTCCCCGACGCGGCGCTGACCCCGGTGCCGCACGCGCCGCCGGGCTTCGCGGGCATCCTGCTGCTGCGGGACCAGACCATCCCGGTCGTCGACCTCGCGGCGCTCCTCGGCTACGAGAGCGCGGACGCCGCCGACGGGACCATCATCATCTGCGAGTTCGGCAGCGCCGTCACCGGCATCCGCGTCAGCGAGGTCAACCGGGTCCACTACATCTCCTGGAGCGACATCAAGCCCCCGCCCGACACCGGCGCCGGCGTCCCGACCGCCTACGTCGTCGGCACCATCCTCATGGGCGAGGAGGTGGTGCTGGTGCTCGACTTCGAGCACATCGTCCAGCAGGTGATGCAGCTCTACAAGGAGTTCGGCGCCAGCCTCGACGGCGTGGAACGCCGCAAGACCGGCAGCCGCGTGCTGCTGGCCGAGGACAGCGCCATCGTCCGCAAGAAGATCGCCGCCGCCCTCACTGCCGCCGGGCTGGAGGTGATCGAGGCCGCCAACGGACAGGAAGCGCACGACCTCCTCCTCGGCATGGCCGCGGAAGCGGAGGCCGCCGGCGGCAGCATCTTCGACCTCCTGGACCTCGTCCTCACCGACATCGAAATGCCGCAGCTCGACGGCTACACCCTCACCAACACGGTGAAGACGCACCCGACGCTCCTGGGCCTGCCGGTGATCCTGCAGAGCTCGCTCACCAACGAGACCATTGTCCAGCGCGCGCGCGAGGTGCACGCCGACGGCGTGGTGGGCAAGCACGACCCCGCCGAGCTCGCGCGTCAGCTGCGGCAGTATCTCTGAGCATCCCGCCCGCCGCACCACGGTCCCCGCAGGGCGCCTCCGGATTGTGGCCGATCCTGCACAGCCCCTGGCCGCGACCGGCCGCGACCGCGAGTGTGCCTTGACAATGGGGACAACCCGCCATAGCCTCGGGCCGCGGTCAAATCCTGGCGCAGAGGCCGCCTGCTGGAATCGCGCGCTCTGCACAACCGTGCAGACGGGTGCATCCTTGCGGATGCCGGCATGCAAAGAGTTTCGGCAACCGACCGGACACCAGGCCGAAAGGGAACACGTGGGAACCGTGACGGACGCGGTGCGGCCCCTCCATCCGGGGGCGTACCTGCAGTGCGCCTCCTGGATCGTCGAAACGTCGGACGGCATCCTGCTGATCGATCCGGGCTCGGGCTGCGAGGACACGCGGCTGGTGGCCAACCTGGACGCGCTCGGGCATGCGCCGGGGGACGTTACGCACGTCCTCATCACCCACTGCCATTGCGACCACGCGATGGGGGCGACCTTCTGGCAGCGGGCGGGAGCGATCCTGGTCGCTTCGCAGCCATGCGCCGCCGCCCTGGCCGAAGCGCACCGCTTCATCTGGGGCGAGCACCCGGAGCTCATCCGGCCCATCACGGTGGATCGTCCGTTCGACGATGGGGACGCCTTCACGGTCGGCGGCCTGACCGTCACGGCCCTCTCGACCCCCGGGCATACCCCCGGCGGCGCCACCTACCTGGTGGACGGCCCCGGCGAACGCGGGGCCTTTACCGGCGATCTCCTGATGCACGACGGCGGTCCCGGCTGGGCGGGCGAGGGGCAGTACGACCCCGAAGCGCTCCTCCAGAGCCTCGACCGCCTGGCCGCCTGCGGCATCCGCCGCGCCTGGCCCGGCCACGGCCAGCCCATCGACGAGGTCGCCGCGTGGCTCCAGGTCGGCCGGGATCGCGGCCGGAGCGGCGACTGGCATCCGACGCGCGCATGGCAGACCATGGAGGTCCCGCCGGCGCTGCGCCATCCGGCCTGAACGCAACCGCACAGGCGGCCGCAATCGCCGGCTCGCGGGCCCGGCGGCGCGACGCCGATGCGCCGGCCGCCGTCAGGGCAGCAGCTTCGGCGGCAGGAACGCGCGGAGCACCCCTTCGCCGGCGGCGGGCCG
This sequence comes from uncultured Planctomycetales bacterium, assembly GCA_964553265.1. Lineage (GTDB taxonomy): Bacteria > Planctomycetota > SZUA-567 > SZUA-567 > JAFGNG01 > CAZKKD01. The sequence goes on from CAZKKD010000036.1 coordinate 17,025, forward strand.
GTCGAGCTCAACGATGGCGCAGGCGCCCTTCTTGACCGCCAGGTTGCCGCTGTCGGCCACCCCGCAGAGCCAGGCCAGGAGCCAGCCGCAGTCCGGCTGGTGCCCCACCAGGATCACGCAGTCGTCGGGGTCGCACTCGTGCGCGAGGAGCGCGGCCGCGTCCTCGGGCGCCATGCCGCAGGCGAGCGTGTCGTCCTCCACCAGCGGCGCGCCGAGCGCGTCGGCAATGGGGCGGGCCGTCTCGACCGCCCGGGCATAGGGGCTGGTGACCACGCGGTCGGCGGCAAGGCCGATGCGCTGCAGGTAGGCGGCGAGGCGGTCGGCCTGCCTGCGGCCCTTGTCGGTCAACCGGCGCGCCGCATCGCTGGACGCGGTCGGCTCGGCATCGGCGTGACGAAGTACGACCAGCAGCATGGGGATCTCCTCCTGCCCGGGGGCGATGCTATCCGCACGAACCAGGCCCGCAGTCTACCCCCGCATCCCACCGGGCGCAACCACCCGCGTGCACCCATGCGGCGATCAGCGGAGGCCG
>CAZKKD010000037.1:0-17519 GCA_964553265.1 uncultured Planctomycetales bacterium
CCGATCTCGCGGCCAGCGCCGCCTCGGCCGAAGAAGCCGAGGCCATTGCGCTGCTCCGGAGGAAGATTGCCTACCGGTTCCAGTCGCTCCTGGACGGCTGGCGCACGTTCACACCCCGCCCCGAGGAGGAGGAGGTCCCCGCGCTCGACTGGCGGACCGACCTGCCCGCCCTGGAGGGAAGTGAAGAGGACGCGCGCGCCCGGGTGCGCGAGACCTGGCCCGCCGTCCGGGGCGAAGCGGAAGCGCTGGCGCCTGCCGCGCGCTCGCTTCTGGGCATTCTGCTGGCGGGGGACGCCAGGCTGGTGGAGGAGAAGCGCGACGCCTGTTTTGCCCTGATCGAAGGCGTGCCGTGGGGGCGGGCGCTGCTGGCCGCGTCACTGGCCCCGCTGCCGCTGGCGCATGCGCTCGGTCACGAAGCCGGGCTGTGGGAGCCGGGTTTCCGCAGCACGCTCGGGGCGACGCCGATCGGCAGCGAGATCTCCTGCGAGATTCCGGAAGGATTCGATCCGCTTCCCGAAGGCGGCCCCCGGCCGGACGGGTGGAAACGCAAGCGCCGCTTCTTCCCCAAGCTCGTTACGCGCATGGAGGAGGAGGAGCGCCAGGGCGGTCGGAAAGGGAAAGGCGGCGGCGGCGGAAAAGGCGGCAAGGGGGACGGGAGCAGCAAGGGCCGCGCCCGCAAGCGCCGCAAGACCCGCCAGCGCCGGCCGCGCGGCAAGTCGTCCGGCGGCGGCGGATCCGGCAAGGGCTCCAACGACAAGAGCTCCGGGAGCTGAGCGGTCCCGGTCCGGCGGATTGGCGCATCCGCGTATATGCATCCTCAGGAGATGGCCTCGTGGAGAACAGAGATGCCTGCCGGTTGCGCAGCCGCCGCCTCCGGAACCTGATTCTGATCGGGATGACGGCCTCGCTCCTCCTGCCCTTTGTCGGGCTGAGCTGGATCAACTATCGTGCTTCCCGCGAATGGGCCCGGGCCGAGATCAGCGAGAGTGCACTGCCGCTCACGCGCGACACCATCTACTCCGAGATTCATGCCGAACTGGTGCAGCCCATCTACGTCTCGACGACCATGGCGAATGACTCCTTTCTCAAGGACTGGGCCATGGACGGCGAGAAGGATCCTGCTCGCGTGGTCCGCTATCTCAACGAGATTCACCAGAAATACGGCTACTTCTCCGTCTTCTACGTTTCGGCCCGGACGCAGCGGTACTTCCACTACAACGGATTGCACAAACAGGTCTCACGCGGGGATGAGCACGACGTCTGGTTTTTCGACTTCCTTGCGCGCGGGCCCGAGTACGAACTCGATGTCGACACCGACCAGGCGGGCAACAACGCGCTGACCATCTTCCTCAATTTCCGCGTCGAGAGTGCCGACGGCACGCTGCTGGGCGTGACCGGCGTCGGGATGAAGATGGATACCGTGGCGCGCCTCCTCTCGTCGACCGAGGCGAAGTACGGCCGGCGCATCTTCCTGGTCAACCGCGAGGGCCGGGTGCAGGCGCACACCCGGCGGGAGTGGATCGATCGCGCGTCCCTCGGCGAGATTACCGGTGGCGCTGCGGTGGCCGGGCCCGTCCTGTCATCGCTGGAAGAGGTCTCCAACCTGTACTATGAGGGGGCGAACGGACGGGTGTACCTGACCGCGCGCTACATCCCCGAACTGGACTGGTTCCTTGTCGTCGAAGAGGACGAAAGCGCGGCACTGGCCAATGCGCGGGACAATTTCGTTCGCACGCTCGCCGTTGGGATTGCGATCTGGGGCGCCCTGGTGGTGATCGTGCTCGGCGCCGCCGGCCGGTTTCAGACCCAGCTCGAGTCCGTTGCGCGGACCGACCCGCTCACGGGCCTCGCCAACCGACGACGTTTCGAGGAAGACGTGGAAACCGCGCGCGCGCACCACGCCCGCACCGGTGCGCCCTTTGTCCTCATGCTCTTCGATCTCGACGGCTTCAAGGCGGTGAACGACCGCCTGGGCCACCTGGCCGGGGACGAGCTGCTGAAGGCGGTCGCCCGCGCGATGGCCGCAACGCTGCGGCCGACCGACCAGCTGGCTCGCTGGGGCGGGGACGAATTCATTCTGCTCGCGTTCTGTCCGCTCGAAGAGGCGAACGCCGTGGCCGAGCGCCTGCGTACCGCCGTGGCGGCGGCGGCGCGGGAGTTGGCCGGGAGCCGGCCCGACGACCCGCGCCGTGCGGTGACCGCCTGCTGCGGGGCGGTGGCGTATCGTGGCGGGGCGTCGCTGGACGATCTCACCCACCGCGCCGACGAGTTGCTCTACCGCTGCAAGCAGAACGGGGGCGACCGCATCCTCGTCGAAGCGGCTCCCGCGCCCGCCTCCTCTGCCTGAATCTGTACAGGCCCGCACAAGCCTGCATGAGTCTTCACGAGGCCGTGCGAATCCGGGTGATCCCCTTTAATCCTGCCCAAGTCTTGCTGGGTCTTTCTGAGAATGCCTGTCCCCAGGCGCGCCGTTGGCCTGTCGCCGGCCCGGCTTCGGGCAAGCGGGGCCGGTGTACTGCCAGCCGGTCCGGTGACAGGCGCGGACGGGGCGCGGACGGGGTGCGGACGGGGTGCGGACGGGGTGCGGACGGGGTGCGGACGGGGCGCGGACGCCCACTCGCGGCTCAGGAGCCGGGCAGGGTGGTGGCTTTTGCCTCGATGCGGAACGGGGTTTTCGGCAGCACCGGCCGGAGCGTGATCGGGCCGCTGGCGTGGGAGGGTACTCGCCCGGAGTACGAACAGGTTCCCCCTCAGCCGTAGGCGAACCGTCCGCTCCAGACGCGGTTGCCGGAGGCGTCGAACGCTTCGAACCCGGGGGCCGGAGCGCTCCCGTCGGGTGCGTGGAGGCGGTAGGTGAAGGCGCCGTTTTCGTCGTGGAGAATGAAATTCAGGTGGGCGCGCCCGTCGCGCATCCGTGCCGCGTCCACGCGCGCCACCACGGGCGGCCCCGCCGGGAGCGCAGTCGTGGCGCCGGAGCCGATCGGCAGGCGATTGTTCCGCGACACCGGGTTGGCCGAAAGCGTCCAGCCGCCCGGTCCGCTTCCCTGAAAGGTGATCGAGACGATGTGATAGTCCCCGGGAGGCAGCAGGAACCTGCCCCCCCGGAGGGGGGTGGCCAGGCGCCCGGGGCGGTCGTCGCTGCGCACCACCAGCCACCCCGCGCCACCCCAGTCCACCCGCACCGCGCCGACAGGGCCTTCGTGCGCGTCCGGATCGAAGGTCTCGACGTCGAGCGCGTTCCGGATATCGGCAAACAGCCAGCCCCCGACCACGACGATGCCGATGGCCGCCACCGCCCAGACCCCACCGATCACCAGGTAGGCCGTCCCGGTGCGCCGCCCCTTCGCCAGGCGATGGATTCCCACCCCGATCAGGACAATCCACCCCCCGAGCAGCATGATTACCGGAAGCAGTACGGCCGCGGCAGCCATCAGATCGAGCATGGAAACACGCCTCCTGTGTTCGGCAACCCATTCCAACTCCCTGTATTATGTGCGCCAGGAAGGCGGTTGCCCGGGAAAAGTTGGCGAAAGATCCGGTTTTGGGCGAATTTGGTGAACCCGAAGGCATGCTTCATGCGTATAGCATAGTGTGAGGGGCGGGCGCACTTCGCGTCCGGACCCAGTGGAATCCGCCAGAAATGGAGGCCGGATTCCGGAAAATACGGACAGGGTTGGATTCGTCAGAACCTGTTGTCCGAATGCGAGATACGGTTTTCTGTTGACGGCGTTCGCGCCGTGTGATAGGGAGGACGGATCATGGTCGTCAAGATTCACGAAGGAAACGCTGCAAAACGGCGACAGAAGCGTGTACAAGCCCGGGGCAAGACAGGACGGGCACGGGAGAACGGACGGATGCAGGGCTGGGCCGACGAGAAGCGCCGGGACGATGCGAATTTGCGCGGGCGACTCCTGTCGGGCGACGAGGAGGCGCTGCAGACGTTCTATGAGAAGTACTTCTCGCGGCTTTACCGTTATATTTATTACCGGGTCGGGCGCGACCATCACCACGCCGAAGAGGTGGTCAACGACACCTTTCTCGAAGCCCTGGACAAGGTAGACCGTTACGACCCCGAGCGCGGGAGCATGGAGGCCTGGCTCATCACGCTCAGCCGCAACCGGATCCGCTCCAACAACTCGACGATGGGGCGGGCCAACGACTACGAGACGAGCTGGGGCATGCTGGAAGGCGAACTCGACACCATCTTCGCCGACCTGGAGAATGCCGGCGAGCAGGAAGCCAAGCTTGAGCGGGAAGAGGTGGCCGACACGGTCGGCGCGGTGATGGGTTCGCTGCCGGAGGAGTACAGCCGGCTGCTGGAAATGAAGTACGTGGAAGACATGAGCACCCGGGAAATGGCGCATCTCCTGGAAAAGACGGAGAAGGCGGTCGAGAGCAAGCTGACCCGGGCGCGGGCCGCGTTCCGACAGGTGTTCGGCAGCGTAGCAACCAGCGATACGCAGCCGATTTAGGCGCATTGCCCGACCGGGCGGGACTTCAGGTGCCGCTTCGGTACCGGGTCTGCCCGCGGGAGAAGATCCGAGGAAAGGAGTACGCTCCATGCCGGTCGAGCCCGAACGGACCGACGAGAGCCGTCGCTTCGAGGCGGGACTGCAGCGCCTCCTGAAGCAAGCCTACCAGCCCCCGGAGCCGAGCGAGGCGTTCCGCGGGGCACTTCTGGAACGCATGAAGCGCAAGCAGGCGGAGGTGGTGACGCGCCACCGCCGCCGGACGCGCATCCGCCGGGTGGTCTTTGCCAGTGGTGTGACCGCGGCGGCCGCGAGCGTGGCGATTGCCTTCTCGGGGCTGCTGGGCGCCCCCACGGCGGTGCAGGAAGGAACGGGCGCGCCGTCCCCCGCGCACGCCGCCGCCGAACGGCCATCGCACGACGATGCCACGACGCGGAACCTGGTCCATGTCGCCCAGTCGTCGTCGCCGGAGACCATGCCGACGGTCGCCCGGCTTCCTGCGGACTACCAGGCGCGCGTGCTGGGGCGTCTGCTGGTGCGCGAGGGCGAAGGGCCGTACCATACCGTGCAGAACACGCTGACCGTGCAGGACGGGTGCGAACTCCGCGCCGTCCACGAACAGGCGGGGATTGAGCTGGCGCCCGGTGCACGCCTGGTGCTGGAGAAGGGCAGTGCCGTTGAGTTGGCTGCCGACGGTGTCCGCGTTCGTCACGGGCTGGTCAGCCTGCGCCTGGCTCCCGATGCCGAGGGGGTGGATCTCCGCCTGCCCGAGCACACGATACAGGTGGCCCCCGGTGGCTGGGTGGGGTTGCAGCTCGCCCGCGCAGACCGCTATGCCGACGGCGGCCGGCCTGCCCCGGACGTGACGCTCATGGAAGGCGCGGCCGCCATCCGCACCGACGACGGCGAGGTCGCGATGCTGCCCCGGCGGACCTATCGCCTGCATGCCTACCCCTCCCTCGACCGCCTGGAGGGCGAAGCGCTGGACGAGCAGCGCCTTCGCCGCAGCCGCGAGTGGGTGGAGCCGGTGCTGGTGAACTTCCAGACGTCGGGGCGCTGACCCGGACGGACATCCCCACCCGATAGGCACATTCCGGGCCGGAGTGACGCGATGCGTGCTCCGGCCCGACTGTGTTTCGGAGCCGCCATCCCGTTCTTCTTTCACACATCGCTTGCATTGCCGACGGGTTCCTGCTTGGGTTTCCGTGGCCGGGACAGAGCGGTCCCGGCGCCGAGCATCGGCAAGAGAGCGGCACAGACAGCGGAGGGAAGAGCCCATGGAGATGCTGCTGCGGCACACCACGATGAACGAGCTGGCGTCCATTCTGCACCGGCATCGAAAGCGATCCTCCATCGACTATCTGGTGGACGCCGACACACGGATGCGGGCGCGCCGCCTGGCGAAACGGAACGGGCAGTGGGAGACGATCGAGCGGGAACTGGACCCCGGGGCGGTGATACCGGTCATCCGGCGGTCCGATTTTCGCCGCTTCCAGCGGACCGGCAACCGCACCGTCCACCAGAATCGCTCCGCCGAACGCCTGACCGCTTTCCGGCAGGCCGTTCTGGCGCTCTGGCTGGGCCATCCGAAGGCGCATGTCGATCACCTGCAGGACCTGCTCTGGGCCATCTGTGACGAGCATACCTGGATCATGGCCGCGCACGAGGGGTGCGCCATCGACCTCGGCAGCGCCATGCTGGGGGCCGAACTGGCGGAGACGCTTGTCCTCTTTCGGGACGAGCTTGAAGAGGAAGTGGCCGCCCGCGTGCGTGCGCGCATTGAGGAACGGATCTTCCGCGCCTACCTGGACCCGCAGCAGGTCGACGGCTGGCGCACCCAGGAGATGAACTGGAATCACGTCTGCAACGGCTCCATTCTGCGGACGGCGTTGCTCCTGATCGAGGATGCACGCCTTCTGGCCCGCCTGGCGCACCGGCTCGTTAACGACATGACCTATGCGCTCGACGGTTTCACCGACGACGGCGGCTGCGAGGAAGGGCCGGGCTACTGGGGCTTCGGGTTCGGGCACTTCGTCCTGGCCGCCGACGCGCTCTACCGAAGGACGAACGGAAAGATCCATCTGATGACGGGGGAGAAGGTGGCGCGGATCTGCCGCTTTCCGCTGGCGTGCCACATCGGCGGGAACCTGCGGGCGACATTCTCCGACAGCGCGCACGGGTGGATCGCACCGGCGACGGCGCTGCTCATCAACCGCTACCAGGAGCTGCCCGAACTGTACGCCCTCTGCCCCCGGCACGACAACGGGGCGCTCCGCCTGGCCGACCTCCGGACCCTCGCCCTCTACGACGGGGAGAAGGCGCCGCCTGCCCCCGGACGGGTGGACCACGTCCTGCCTGACCTCGGGTTCGCCAACCTGCACGGGGGCGCCGAAGCCACGCCGCTGCAGCTTCTGGTGAAGGTGGGGCACAACGACCAGCCGCACAACCACAACGACATCGGCTCCTTCCAGCTCGTCAAGAACGGACGGATTCTGCTGGATGATCCCGGGGCGCCGCTGTACACGCGCAAGACGTTCAGCCCCCAGCGGTACGAGATTCTTCACTGCCGTTCGCGCGGACACTCGGTCCCGCTGATCGGCGGGACGGAGCAGGCGCCGGGACGGCAATATCGGGGGACCTTGCGGGTGGAGGGCGCGAACGGGGACGGCGCGCGCACCGCGGTGGTGGAGATGGCGAAGGCCTATCCGAAGGGAACGGTTCGCCGGCTCAGCCGAACCTTCCACATTGCACCCGGCGCGTCCGAGGTGCGGATGGAGGATGTGATCGACTTTGGCGGTGCACCGAAGGGGATCGAGGAGGCCTTCGTCACGTATGAGACCGCAACGGTGGAGCGTGGGGGAAAGGCGGTTCGCGTGGGGCCGAAGCGCGACGGCCTGACGCTGACCTGCGAAGCGACCGGGACCTGGAAGGTGGATCGCCTGGTGGAGGAATCGGCTGAAGGGCGCTCGTCCGACCAGGTGGTTACGCGCATCACCTTTGTCCCCTCCCGCAAGCGGAAAGAAGAGACGCTGGTCTTCCGCATGCATTGAGGCCCGCTCTGCCCACGGCTGCCCGAACGCGGGCGCCCGTGTCGCGGGGGCGGAACGGGAAGCAGACAGACGGACCCCTTCCGCAGCTGCGAAAGGGGTCCGTTGTTTGACTGCCGGGGGTGGGCCTGGTTCCTACGCTCCGGCGGCGCGGTTGAGCGCGGCGACGATGGCGAGGATGGCCGCCTGGTCGATGTTGGTGTCGGTGCCGACCCCCCACTCGATCTTCCCGTCCTCCAGCTCGAGCGGCACGTAGGCGTAGGCGGTGGCGTCCGCACCGTGGCCGACCGCCTGCTCGTCGAAGTCGTGCACCTTGAAACCCGAAAAGCCGAGATCCTGGATGGCGTGGACAAACGCGCTGACCGGGCCGATGCCGTCGGCGGAGACGGTCTGCTCTTCGCCGTTCACGCGCAGGCGCAGTTCGCCGTGGATGAGGGTCGGATCCTCGTCGTCCGGGCGGGGCCAATAGCGGATCACCTCGTACGGGCCGTTCGGGCGGACAAACCGCTCCTGGAAGAGGTCGTAAACCTCCTTGCTGGTGACTTCGCGGCCGAGGCGGTCGCTCAGCTTCTGCACTTCGGTCCCGAGCGCCGGCAGCATCTGTTTCGGCGGAGCGATGCCGTACTCGGTCTCCAGCACCCAGGCTGCGCCGCCCTTGCCGGACTGGCTGTTGATGCGGATGAGGCGCTCGAACCGGCGGCCGAGGTCCTCCGGGTCGACATGGAGGTAGGGCACCTTCCAGCCGACGCCGAAGCGTTCGGGTGCGCTGTCGCGCTCCTGCATGCCCTTGCGGATCGCATCCTGGTGCGACCCGCTGAAGGCGGTAAAGACCAGCTCGCCCGCGTACGGCTGCCGCGGCGGCACCGGCATGCCGGTGCAACGCTCGATCACCTCGACAATGCGGGGCAGGTCGCCGAAATCGAGTCCCGTCTCGACCCCGCGGGCGTAGAGGTTGTTGGCCAGCGTCACCAGGTCGACGTTGCCGGTGCGTTCGCCGTGGCCGAAGAGGGTGCCTTCCACCCGCTGCGCCCCGGCGAGGATGGCGAGCTCGGACGCGGCGACCGCCATGCCCTGGTCGTTGTGGCTGTGGATGCTGATCGTCACCGCCTCCCGGTGCGAGAAGCGCCGGCAGAAGAGCTCGATCATGTCGGCATAGTGGTTGGGCGGACGGCGCTCCACCGTGGCCGGCAGGTTGAGAATGAGGGGAGCGTCCGGCGTGGCCCGCCCCCAGGCCTCAAAGACGGCTTCACAGATCTCGACGGCGAAGTCGAGATCCGTATCGGTAAACTCCTCGGGCGAGAACTGCAGCCGGATGTCGCTTTCGGACAGGGCGTCGGCCCGGGCGCGGATCTGGCCGACGGCTTCGACGGCGCGGTCGAGCGTCCGGGCCCGGTCGAGCTGGAAGACCTGCTTCATGTGGAGTTCGCTCGTGGCGATGTAGGCGTGGCAGATGGCCCGCGGGACGCCGGCGAAGGCCTCGAAGGTCCGGTCGATGAGGTGCTCGCGGCACTGCGTGAGCCCCATGATGAAGACGTCGTCGGGGATGTGCCCGTCCTCGATGAGCCGCCGCGTAAAGTCGAAGTCGTCCTGACTCGCGGACGGGAAGCCGGTCTCGATGTCCCGGAACCCGATGCCGCAGAGGAGATCGAAGACCTCCATCTTCCGCTCCGGGTTCATCGGGTTGGGGAGCGCCTGGTTGCCGTCACGCAGATCGACCGAGCACCAGATCGGGCTGTGGTCGACCGTGCGGGACGGCCAGGTTCGGTCCGGAATGTCGATGGGGTCGGGCGCCGCATACTTCGGCGCGGAGGTGTTGCCGGCCATGGTCTGTCTCCTCGTCTGTTCAGGGGATCGGGTGAATCCCGGTCGCGTGCCCCGTTCGGTTCGTCGGTTCCGGTGCGCCCCTCGGCAGGCGCGCACAAAAAAACCCGCCTCGTTGTCCGGGGCGGGTTGGGAATACTGCATTCCGTAACGCGCGTCAGCCGGACAACGTCCTTCCTGCGCTCCCCGCAAGGAGGAGGTCGCTAAGTCGCAGGCCGGCAGTGCGGAAGGCGGTTGCGTTCACGTTTCGCTGCCTTTCGTTGCGGACGTCGGTTGCGTGTCGCTCCATGGATCGTATCGGCGCTTCCGGTGGAGTTCTTGAGCCGGTCGCGCTCCGGCCAAACCGGAATCGAGCCCTTTGCGTACCACGACGCCGTCCGGAAGTCAAGCCCGGTCAGCGCGGTTTCCGCAGCCGCGGTCCCCGCCGTCAGTCCTTGGCGTAGCGGGCGCGGATCTCCTCGATCATCTGCTTGGCTTCCTCGGTCTGGTAACGCTGGACGAACTCCGGATCCGCAGTGCCGCAGATGGGGCAGACCGGGGTGAACATCATCTGCTCTTCCTCGTACATCATCCAGGCTTCCCACTCCTCGGACGGCATGCCGTCGGGCGTTTCCATCGGCATGGTCTCGGGATCGGGCGGTTCGATGCCGGGCGGGGGCTCGTCCCACACCTTCGGGAAGATGGGCGGTTCGCCGCCGTTCTGTTCGATGCAGTCGGGGCGCGTGCAGGTGTAGGCCTCCCAGGCGGTCTGTTCGCCCGTGTTCGTGTCTTCGTAGGGGGGGCGCGGGCCCGGCAGCCGGGTATAGGTGGTGATCGGGCCGTTCAGTTCGCTGACGAAAGCCTGCGGGATCTCCGGAACATCGGGACGGTCGCAGCCCGGGATGACGCGTGGGATGACGAAAAAGATCCAGACCAGAACGATGACGCCAATGAGGGCGTACATCACGTTCTTGCTCTTCTTCCAGTCGGTGCCGCCTGTGCCCCGTCCGCGGCGCGTACTGCCCCGCTTTTTTACCTTGCGCTTGGCCATGATCCTCTCCCGTGGTCTATTCCGTGCCCGGATGACGCTGTGCGGAAACAGGTCCTGTTTCCACAACCGGCCACCCAATCAATGGATGTGTCGTTTCCGGGAGAATCCCGCATCGAGACCGGGGATTCGCCGCATTCAAAACATACGAGCCGGAACCGCCGCTGTCAAAACCTTTCCGGAGTGGGACTTGAAGCTTGTCCCGCTCCACGGTATACTGCGAGCATCCCGTATGCATAACCGGTTGTACACAGGCGCGGGGGCGCCGCTCTGGCTTGATGTGAGGGAAGGACGCAATGCGAGTGCAGGAGACGCAGGAACAGACGGCGGCCAACGCCGACGCGGATCGGCTGCGGGAGATGGACCGACCCGTGCGCCGCTGGTTCTGGCGGGTTGCGGTTCTCGGCTCCGCCCTCAGTGCGGCCGTCTTCGCGGCGGTGCCGGCCTGGCGACCCGCGTTCATCGAAGAGAGCCAGATGCTCGAAAACCTGAGCGCCGCGCTCTACCTCGCGGCCGCCCTGGCCGTGCTGGGGGTGGCATTCCGCGCGGCGGAACGGCGGCGCATCCCCCGGCCGGCCTGGCTGATTCCCCTGGCCGCGCTTGTGGCCTTTCTCGACGAGACAAGCTTCCTCGGGCTGCTGGCGGAGACGGCGGAAGAGGCACACAAGGCGCCGATCCGCCTGCCGGGAGGGTATCTGATTGACGGCGTCCACGATCTCCTGGCGCTGCCGTTCAAGATGGGGTATGACGCGGGCCTCAGCAAGGCGACCCTGGCGATTCTCGGTGTCGTCTGCATCGGGGTGCCGGGGGTCCTGATCTGGCGGCGGTTGCGGCGGCGGATTCTCGCGGCCTGCCGGGCATACCCGCCGTACGACTATTTCCGCTTCGCCGTCATCGTGGTGTCCACAAGCCTCATCATCGATCTTGAGCTGATCATGACGCCGGCGCTGCAGTTTGTCGAAGAGTTGATGGAAGCCATCGGCGGCCTGGCGCTGCTGTTCGGCGGGTTGTCGATGCGGATTGCCGCTGCGGCGGGCGCGGCCAGCCCGGCGCCAGAGTCTGCTGCGAACCCCTCCGCTTCCGACAGGCGGGACGAGAGTACGCTTGTCGAGCAACGGGTCCGTTCCGAATAGCAGGTCGTACCGATCTGCAATCCTCCCTCATCTTCCCGCCCAAGCCGTGCCTCCGCATTGCCGGCAGGCGTACGCGTTGGGTGCGGGATCCGGTTGCCGGCGGGGGGGGCTGGTGCGCGGGGGCGCTGGCTATGGCGCGCGGCGGAGCCGGGGGGCGCTGCGCTTGCGGCCGCCGCGGCGGCGGGGCGGAGCCTGGTCGCCGAGCGCGTCCTGGACGGCGGCGGGCAGCTCGCGCCGGCCCTGCGGGAGCCCCAGCCGGGCGCGGCGGAGGTGGCAGATGGCGAGGGCGAGGGCGTCGGCCTCGTGGTCGGTGGCCGGCGCTTCCGGCAGGCTCAGGAGGACGCGCACCATCTCCTGGACCTGCCGCTTGCCGGCGCGTCCGCTGCCGCAGATGGCCTTCTTGACGAGGGCCGGCTCGTAGCCAATCACCTCGACCTCCGCTTCTGCGGCCGAGAGGAGGGCCACGCCGCGGCCTTCGCCGATGCAGATGGCGGTCCGGCTGTTCTGGCCGAAGAAGACGGTCTCGACCGCGGCGGCGGCGGGCTGCCACTCGCGGATGACCACCTGCAGTCCCCGATGGATGCCCACCAACCGCGCGGCCAGGTCGTCCCCGGAAACGCAGTCGATGGTGCCGCCGTCGAGACGGACAAATGCCCCGCCCTGTTCTTCGACCACGCCGTAGCCGACGTGCCGGGTGCCGGGGTCGATGCCGATCACGCGCATGGGCTCGGCTCCTTGTCGCAACCCGTTCGGGAGTCTGCGCTGGGGTATCGACGTTCTTCGGGCCGGCGTCCAGCCCTTCTGCCTTCCGCAATACAACCCTTCGGGGCTGTCTGTGCGGGATGGCGCCGCCCCATGGCGGGTCGGCAATGGGGCGCAATTCCCACCTCCCCATTGTGCCGAAGCGAGTGGTCCGGGCAAAGCCAAAAGCGGAAGCCGCTCCCCGGGGAGTGGCACGGAGAGCGGCAGAAGCGGACGGCCGGGCCTCGGGATCGGGCCGCCTCAACCGGCCTGCACCCGGGCCTCGCCGGATGCGAGGCCATCGGCCGCGGCGGTGAGGACGAGGATGCCCGGCGTTTCGGTGGACCGGACGATCGCCATTGCGATTCCGTTGAAGGCCGGCCGGCGCGGCGCGGAGAAGGGGATATGGCAGACCGGGTCGCCGTGGTCCGTGGCCAGCAGCTCGCCCGGTCCGTCAAGTCCGAACGTAATGGTGTGGGCCCCCTTGGGGACCATCACGTCCTCGGCGTCCACGACGGTCGCGCGCACGTAGACGAGATCCCGGCCGTCGGCGGCGATGGCCTCCCGTTCCGGCTCGAGGCGAATCCGCACGGCCGGTCCCGCCGTGTGGACGACCGCGGTGGTGGCCTCGCGGCCGTCCCGGAATGCGTGCGCCTCCAGCCGTCCGGGCGCATAGGGCACATTCCAGGAGAGATACAGCTCGTCGGTTCCGGGGCGGGCGCGCCGGCCGAGCGATGTCCCGTTCAGGAAGCGCTCCGCTTCGTCGCAGTTGGTATAGAGATGCACCGGCTCCGGCGTCTCCGGCGACCAGCGGCGAGGCCGGGGGACCGTCAGGTCCTGCTCCGCCACCGCATCGGCCCAGCGCGCGACCTCCAGCGTTGTTGCACAGGAGGCGACCTCCTCCCCGTCGGGAGCAAGCACGCGGTGGGCGACCCGCACCTCCGCGTCCGCATCGGCCGCATTGCGCACCTCGACAGTTACCCGCACCGTGGCCGCTTCGTCCGTCATCGTCCCGCGTGATCGGTCCGGCGCCTGCAAACGGGAGCCCGGGCCGGGCGGCGATGCGTCTACGCCGGGACGCTATCCCGGTCCGCCAGCCCTGTCAAGCGTCGGGGCCTGCGAAGTGGGTGTGATGCCGCCAGATCTATGTGGGGCAGACACAGCGCGGGCCGCCCCGACGGAGCGGCCCGCGCTGGTGAACGTGCCTTTCAGCAGCGCGTTGCGTCAGCGCGGCTGTCCCTCGGCGTCGGCGTGGATGACCACGCGGAAGCCGACCGCCGTCCAGTTGTCCACCGCCGGCGGCTGGACGAACCGGCTGGTCGTCCGGTTGAACCGCCAGTCGTACAGGCTGCAGCCGCCGCGGACCGCCTTGTTGGCACCCCTCTCGGGGCCGGTCGGGTTCTTGTCCGGCGCCTCGGCGTAGTATTCGTAGCGGTACCAGTCGTTCGTCCACTCGAAGACATTGCCCGCCATGTCCAGGGCGCCACAGGGGCTGGCGCCTGCGGGGTGGCTGCCAACGGGCCGGAAGCCCTCGTTGAACTCGTAGAGCGTGTTCTCCATGCTGACGCACTTCGCCGGGTCCCAGTCGTCGCCCCAGGGGTACTCCCGGCCGTCGGCGCCGCGGGCGGCCTTCTCCCATTCCGCTTCGGTGGGCAGGGCGCCGCGGACCCAGCGGGCGTAGTCGCGGGCCTGGTACCAGTTGACGGTGACCGCATAGAGGTCCTCGTCCTTCATGGGCTTGGCCTTCATGCCCTGCGGCCACGGGGGCTTGAACTCGCGGCCGGTAGCCTTGCAGAACGCCTTGAACTGGCCGACGGTCACCGGGGTCTTGTAGACCCAGTAGCCGTCGAGGTGAATCTGGCGGACCGGTTGCTCGTCCGCACCCGCGACATCGTTGTCGTTGCCGCGCGTGAACGCACCCGCCGGGACCCAGACGAGCTCGGCGCCGTCCAGCTCGTTGACGGCCGTGCCCTCGCCGGTGATCTTGAGCTTCGGAGCGGGAGGCTCTTCCGCCTCGGCGACGGCCTGGCCTTCCGGCAGGCTGCGGGCGCTCAGGGCCTGCAGCGGCAAGAGCAGGTTCTCGACCGACTCCTGCTTCGGCGGCTCGTTGCCCACCAGGGTGACCTCGAGGTAGTGCTCGCCCACCACGGGCTTGATCTGCACCTGGCTCCAGCCGGCGGCCGAGGTGGTCACCACCGCACCCACGCCGTCGCCGCGGTCGAGCAGGATCTCCAGGTCGCCGGGGATCTGCTTGACGTCGAAGCTGCTCACCTGGGCGTCGCTGACCGCCTGGATGGTGTCCCACTTCTCGTCCATGGCGTCCAGGCCCTCGTACCCGGGCGGGCGCTGACCGGTCTTGACGGTACGGATGCCGCCGGGCCGGGCATAGCGCAGGTCCATCAACTCCTTGATGCCGCCTCCCTTGACGGTGACGCGCGCCTTCTCCGGGAACGGCAGGGCCAGGCGCCAGCGGGCGGAAAACGGCTCGCCGATGCCCGGATCGCCGGAGTAGCTGCGCTCGACGCGAATCGCATCGTCCGTCACCGTCACGGTGCGCTTCAGTTCGGCAGAGGTGTCGAAGCCGCCCCGGCGCAGGCCCGTGCGGGTGGCGAGCACGCTGGGCGCCTCCGGCCGGTAGGACCGCCAGAGCGCGGTCCAGTCGACCTGTTCGGGGTCCGCTACATCCGCCGGCATCCAGAGGCGGCCCCAGACCTTTCGGGCGAACTCGTCCTCGTACCCGCCCGCCGCGCCGCCGGCGTCCAGGAGCTCCTTGCCGTCGATGGTCGCGCCGATGAACTTGCCCTTCAGTTCCGGGCAGATGGTGACGGACGCCTTGCCGTCGGCGAGCTTGACGACGGGGCCGCCCTTGTCTCCGAGGGTGCGGGCATAGCCGAAGCCGTTCTGCGCCTGGCCCCGGGTGGCCCGCTCCAGGATGGGCGGCACCCGCGGGTCGGCGCCGGGGACGTACCAGGTCTTGCCCTTGTGCTCGACCAGCCCCCACGGCTCCAGGCGCAGGGCCGCCTCCAGCACCACCGGATCGATGGTTTCCGTGCGGAGCGCCAGCAGGTTCTTCTGCTGGGCTTCGGTACCGTGCTCGTCCGCCGCGGCCATCGCCTTGTCCATCAGGGGCACCAGCTTTGCGCGCACGGACGCGGGGAAGAGCTTGTCCATGGTGATGCTCGTCCAGCTGGACCAGCGCACGGCGCTCGGCACCCAGAGGGCGTCTTCGTACGCGTCGCGCGCCGTCTCCAGGTACTGGTAGAGATGGGGAAGGGCGGCCTCGCTGTAGTTGTCCTTCAGGTACTGGCGGACAAGTTCGTCGCCGTCCAGCTCCGGGTTCCACGCCAGCTTCATGTACATCCAGTTGAGCATCATGCCCCACGGGCCGCCGCAGGTCTGCGGGTTGACCCCGAAGACGCCGCAGTCGATCATGTAGCGCACGTTGTCGTCCACGTAGAACATGGAGGGCCACTCGGGCCGGTAGGTGTCCCAGTGCCAGACGGTGACGCGGCCGGGCGCGATCTGCGGCCACTCCTTCAGCGCGCGGGCGTAGTCGTCGTTGGCGGGGTTGTCCAGGATGAGGCCCATCTGGTCGCCGGCGTGGTTCTTGCTGCGGGCGCTGGAGACCACGTTGATCCACAGGTTATCGTGAACCTCCATCTTCTTCGGCGCTTCGAGGCTGTTGAAGTAGCAGAAGGTGATGATCTCAACGTTCGGGTAGGTTTCGTTCACGATGTCCAGCGTGCGGTTGAACATGTGGATCAGCGGCGCGGCTTCCGAGCCCTGCTCGTGGACCAGCTTGCGGCAGTCCGGGCAGTGACAGCCCTGGAACCCGTCGCCCTGGCCGATGCTGAAGCGCGGGCTGGCATCCTTCGGGGCGTCGCCAAGACTTTCGAAAATGCGATTCGCCAGATGAGCCGGCAACTCCGCGGCCGTGCCGCAGACGCCCTGGTTGTGCATGTCCGGGTCGCGTTCGCCCTGCTTGTTCATGGGGAAGAACTCGGGGTGCGTCTCAAAGAGCCCCTTCTTCGTCACGCGCTTGCGCTTGCCATTTTCGTCACGTGTCCAGACCTGCTTGTCGACGGGGTTGACCCAACTGTACATGGTGTGCCCGGCCGCCAGCGCGCCGCTGGTATGTCCGCCGGTGCCGCTGATGCCGCGGTTCTGGAGGATCCAGGGGTACTGGCCCATCTTGAAGATGAGTCCGCGGTTGGGCAGGGCCGGCTCCTGCAGATCGTCGATGGCCGCCAGCGCCAGCGTGGAGCGCTCGGGCACCACCTCGAAGCCGGGGCCCTCGTAGCGCACCACGCCGTGACTGTGGTAGCTGAGCCGGATCGAATAGAAGTGGCAGTCCAGGTGATCTTCCAGGAAACCGTAGACCGCATTGTGGAGGCCCAGCCGGTTGGCGGCGGTCAGGTAGAGGCGGTTGTCTTCGGTGTGGAGGCGGTAAGCCTGCGTGCCGGTCACCTTGTCGCTGGCGCCGGGCACCCGGTCCACCACCTGCAGCACGATGGCGGGCCGGTCGCCGGCCTCCTCGAGGCTGGCCACGAGCGGCAGCTTGGCGCCGGTCATCTTCTCCAGGTAGATCTGCAGTTCGGTCGCAGGCGGGTTGATCTTGCCCTGGGGAACGCCGAGGGGCCTGTCCGGAATCTGGTCCGCCAGTTCGTTGTGTCCGTTGTGGACGATGACGGCCATCGGCTTGCCGTCCTCCGCCAGCGTGACATCCGCACAGGCCGGTATCGCCACCCATGCAAACAGACACGTCAGCAAGCATCCCACTCGCAAAGAAAACGCACGCATCCGGTTCCTCCTCATCCTCAGGCCCCTTCTTTCCTATCCTAGTTCTTCCGGTCTTGATGTCTCTCTTTTCTTTTAGCGTTCACTTCTGCACGATGGGTACAGGAAAAAGCAATTGCCAGTCATGTCCACCCTTCGTACATTCCTTGTTTTCCATGAGCAAGGCGAAAGGCGGACAGAGGCGGATACGCGCTCGCCCGCGGGCACTGCATTGGGTGAAACGGCGCGTCCAAGCCTCGGCAGAGGCCGCCGGGCCTCGCTTATCCTAGGTTGGTGGAATCAAGTGAAAGGGTCTCAACGGGCAAACGCTCCCTCCTCGGTGTCCCGGCTGGGCCACGCCCGGTTCGGCGGTTCGGTTGCTTTCGCGGAAAGAGGACGTTAGCAGAAACGCGTGTCGACGACAAGGGAAAAGCGCTGCAACAGCGGCGGCGGGCAGTGCGCCCACAGGGGGGCCCGGTCCGGCAGGTCCGGGTGGCGGACCGCC
>CAZKKD010000038.1:0-17414 GCA_964553265.1 uncultured Planctomycetales bacterium
CCGAACGCACTCGCCACGCTCGGGAGCCCGCGCATCGCCGCCTCCAGGAACGCGCGGCCGAAGGGCTCCGGAATGCGCGACGGACCAAAGACCACCGAGCACGCCGCGTACACCGGCTCCAGGTCCGACACCCAGCCGCGATGCTCCGCGTTCGGCAATGCCGCGAGGCGACGACGCACCGCGCGCCGGGCGCGGCCGACGAAGAGAAAGGGGACCTCCGGCAGACGGCGGGCGACCGCCAGCATGGTCTCGACGCCCTTCACGCGCTCGGGCTTGACGCAGAGGACGGGGCCGTCGGGGCGGGCGCGGTCGCGGATGGGGATGTCGACGAGATCGGTGACCGGGTAGGCGACCTCGGCCTCGCGTCCGCAGAAGCGGCGGATGACGCGGGCGGCGTACTCGCTGTTGGCGACGACCGTGTCGGCCGCGCGGAAGGCCTTCTCCTGCAGTTCCAGGCGCTTGGCCACCAGCGGCCACTTGCAGCGCACCCGCCACGACACGTTGCCGAAAGCGGGCGGGTCGGTCGCCAGGGCATCCTGCCCCTCGAAGAAGGTGGGCGAGAGGGGGCGGTAGCCGTGAAAGAAGAGCGCGGTCCGCACGCCGGCGCGCTTGGCCGCCGCCAGCGTCGCGGGCGCGAGCATGTTTTGCGTGAGGACCCGGTCGGCCGGGTGGGCGGCGAGCTCGGCGGCGACGATCTCGTGCCAGAGGATGTTCCAGCGGAGCTCCCGCCAGTCGCCGTCGCGAAACAGCCACGGCCGGGGGAGTTTCGCGACGCGGACGGTGACGCCGTTGCGGTCCTGCGGGGGGGCGTCGCGCGGGCCGGCCTCGAGCACGCGGACCGCGTGGCCGGCGGCGGCGAGGCGCTCGGCCGCGCCGCGGGCGAAGCGGTCCGCCCCGCCTTCGGCGCGGGAGTACTTGTCGAGCGCAAAGAGGATGCGCATGGGCGCTCCGTCAGTCGTCGGCTTCCTGCCCGGTGTCGGACGCGTAGCAGAGGGCTTCCTCACGGCGCGCGCGGCGCAGGTTGAGCCAGTGGTACCAGCGGGTGAGCGCGTAGGTGAGCTTGAGGCCGATGCGTTCCTCCCCGGCGCGCACGCGCCGGAGCGCCCAGCGGTCGGCCTCGGTGTGAAGCGTGCCCCGCAGCGTCGTGCAGGCGCAGTCGTACCCGGCCGCCTCGACGAAGCGCACCACCCGCGGCGAAAAGCGCCCCCGCGGATAGCAGAGGCTGGTCACCTCCACGCCGAGCATGTCCTCCAGGCAGTGCCGGCTGTCGCTCAGTTCGGCCCGGAGCGCGCGGTCGTCGAGGGAGGTGAGCTCGCGGTGGCTGACCGTGTGGCTCCCGACCTCGAGCCCCGCGTCGACCAGGTCCCGCAGGGACGACTCGTTGACCCCGAAGAGACCCGGCACGACAAGCCGGCGATCCTCGCCGCGGCCGACCGTCTGCGTGATGGCGAAGACGGTGGCCCGGACGCCATGCTCCTGGAGGACAGGGATGGCGTGCCGGACGACGTTGTCGTAGAGGTCGTCGAAGGTGAGCGCCACCGCCTTGCCGCCGCGGCCGTCGCGGATCCGCGTCCAGGCTTCCCGCAGCGTAACGAACTGGAAGCCGGCGCGCTTCAGCTCCAGGATCTGGCCGGTCAGCGTCTCGGGGGTCACGTAGAGGTGGCGGTCGAAGGGCATCTCCGCTTCGGGCACGACCTGGTGGTACATGAGGATCGGCAGGAGCGTGGCCATCGAAGGGTCCCGTCGTGCAGGCGGCGCACCGCAGCGCGCCGCTCGGTCTGTGCAGCGTCCGCCGGCTCAGGCCATGCGGACGAACATCTCCCGCGTGACGCGCCAGCGGAGCGGCTCGCCCCGGAGGAACCGCTCGCACTCCTCGACCATCGTCCGCCCCATCCGCCGGCACTCGCCGTCCAGCGACCCGGCGATGTGCGGGGTGAGGATGACGTTGGGGAGCGTGTAGAGGGGCGATCCCTCGGCGGGCGGCTCGGGATAGGTGACGTCGAGCACCGCCCAGAGGTCCGGCCGCTCGGCCAGCACGGCGCAGAGCTCGTCCTCCCGCACGACCGCGCCCCGGGCCGTATTGAGAAAACTCGCCCCCTCCTTCATCGACGCGATGAGTTCACCGGTGATGAGCCCCTCCGTCTCCGGCAGCCACGGGGTATGGAGCGAGACCACGTCCGCGTCCCGGAAGAGGGTCGGCAGGTCCACCAACTCCACGCCCAGCTCCGCCGCCGCCGCGGCGTCGACGAACGGGTCGTAAGCGATGACGCGCACGTCGAAGCGCCGGAGGTGCTCGCAGACCATCCGTCCGATCATGCCGAGCGAGACGATGCCCACCGTACTGCCGTAGGCGCCCGCGACCGGGAAGCGCTGCGGCCAGGCCTGCCGGGCCCGCCCGTCCATGACGTGCGCCCAGCCGCGCTTGAGGCTGAAGAGGATCTGCGAAAGCGTGTACTCGGCCACCGGCACCGCGTTCGCCCCCCAGGCCGAGGCGATGGGGATGTCCGCCTCCCAGAAGGCGTCGGACTGGATGTGCTTGATCGAGCCCGCGCCGTAGAAGACGGCCCGCAGCCGCGGCGCGGCCGCCAGGAACGCCGCGTCGATGCACGGCCCGCCCCAGCCCGAGAAGAGGAACTCCACGTCGGCGAGGCGGTCCGGCGCCGCCTTGAGCTCGTCCTCGGTGTAGGCCCGCTCCTCGATGGCGGTCAGGCGGGCGATGTCGGTGCGCTCGTCGGGGCCGTAGATCTTGTCGAACGCATGGGGCTGGAGCGCGTAGAGGGCATTCGGAGCGTCGCTCATGGGTTGCCTTTCTGCAGCCTGCGGTTGCGCGCGGCCGCCGGAACGGACCGCGGCCGCCGGATCACTTCACGGCGATGTTGACGATGCGTCCCGGCACGGCGACGACCTTCTTGATCTCGCGGTCGGCAATGGCGTCGGCGACGTCCGGATCGGCACGCGCGGCCGCTTCCAGGGCGGCGGCGTCCAGGTCCGGCGCCACGGTGAGGCGCGCCTTGATCTTCCCGTTCACCTGGATGGGGATCTCGACCGACTCGGCCTTCGTCGCGGCCTCGTCCGCTTCCGGCCAGGCCGCGCCGAAGATGCTCCCCTCGTGGCCGAGCCGCTGCCAGAGCTCCTCCGCGAAGTGCGGCACGATCGGGGCCATGAGCAGGAGCATCGACTCCACCGTCTCGCGCAGCACCGCCGGGTGGACGCGCTTCGCCCCGCGGACCTGGTTGAGCAGTTCCATGACGCTGCTGATGGCGGTGTTGAAGCGGAAGCCGCCCTCGATCGCTTCGGTGATCTTCCGGATGCCGATGTGCGTCTTGCGGCGGAGTGCGCGCGAGTCGTCGTCCAGTTCGGCCGGGAGGGTGGCGGCGGCGGGACCGCTCACGGTGTCGACCGCGCCGACGGCGGTGTCCCAGAGGCGGTTGAGAAAGCGCCACGCCCCCTGCATGCGCTCGTCCGACCAGACCTGCTGCTGGTCCGGCGGGGCGTCGGAGAGCATGTAGAGCCGCACGCAGTCGGCGCCGTAGCGGTCCATCATCGCGTCGGGGTCGACGATGTTGAGCTTCGACTTGCTGATCTTGGTCATCTCGCCGCGGACCGGCCCGCCGCAGTCGGCGCAGGTCCCGCCCACGATGGCCTCGCCCTGCTTCTCGCCCCCCTCCACCTTCGCCTCGGGCAGCCACTTGCATTCTTCGCAGTAGTAGGCGGTCTTGCAGACCATCCCCTGGCAGAAGAGGCGCGCGGCCGGCTCCGCGAAGCGGAGGTACCCCAGGTCGTGGAGCACCCGCGTGAAGAAGCGGCAGTAGATGAGGTGCATGGTCGCGTGCTCGATGCCGCCGATGTAGAGGTCCACCGGCATCCACTTGTGCACGCGCTCCGGGTCGAAGGCCTGCGTCGGGTCGTCGGGCGAACAGTAGCGCAGGAAGTACCAGGAGCTGTCGACGAAGGTGTCCATCGTGTCGGTCTCGCGCCGGGCCGGCTTACCGCAGGCCGGGCAGTCGACGTGGACGAAGCTCTCCGACGCCTCCAGCGGGTTGCCGCCTTCGCGCCCGAAATCCACGTCCATCGGCAGCTCGACCGGGAGGTCCGCTTCCGGGACCGGCACGGTGCCGCAGGCGTCGCAGTAGACGATGGGAATGGGGGCGCCCCAGTAGCGCTGCCGCGAGAGAAGCCAGTCCCGCAGGCGGTAGTTGACCGTCCCCTCGCCGTGGCCTTCGGTCTCCAGCCAGCGGATGATGTCGCCCATCGCCTCGGTGTTGGTGCGCCCGTCGAAGGGGCCGCTGCCGGTCATGACGCCGGGGTCGACGTAGGCCGCGTCCATGGTGGCGCCGTCGAGGGCGGCGTCGGGCTTCTGGATGACGACGCGAACGGGGATGTCGTACTTGCGGGCGAACTCGAAGTCGCGCTGGTCGTGCGCCGGAACCGACATCACCGCGCCGGTGCCGTAGCTCATGAGCGCAAAGTTGGCCACCCAGAGCGGCACCTGCTCGCCGTTGACCGGATTGACGACATGGAAGCCGGTGTCGACGCCCACCTTCTCGAGATCGGCGGTCTGCCGGGCGCTGGTGGACTGGGCGCGCATCTTCCGCACCGCGGTGAGGACGGTCTCCTCCTGCGGCGTGCCCTTGAGCAGGCGCTCCACGAGGGGATGCTCCGGCGCAATGGACATGAAGGTGACGCCCCAGAGCGTGTCCGGCCGCGTGGTGAAGACCGGCAGCGCCTCGCCCGTCTCCGCGACGGTGAAGTGCACCTTCGCGCCTTCGCTGCGGCCGATCCACTCCTCCTGCATCCGGATCACCTTCTCCGGCCACTGGCCGCGGAGTTCGGCGTGGCCGTCGAGCAGCTTCTGCGCGTAGGTGGACATCCGGAAGAACCACTGCTCCAGGTCGCGCTGCTCGACCGCGGTGCCGCAGCGCTCGCAGGCGCCGTCGCCGAGGACCTGCTCGTTGGCGAGCACGGTGGCGCAGGAGGCGCACCAGTTCACGGGCGCGGTCTTCTTCTCCGCGAGACCGTGCTTGTAGAAGAGGAGAAAGAGCCACTGCGTCCAGCGGTAGTAGTCGGGACGGCTGGTGGCCACCTCGCGCGACCAGTCGTAGCCCCAGCCGGCGCGCTCCATCTGCCGGCGCATGTGCGCGATGTTCCGCTCGGTGAACTCGTTTGGGTGCAGCGGCTCCTCGCCGGCCTCACGGGCGCGGCGGGCCTGTTTCTTGGCCGCGTTCTCCGCCGGGAGGCCGAAGGAGTCCCACCCCATCGGGGAGAGGACATTGAAGCCGCGCAGCGTCTTGTACCGACCGATGCCGCCGCGGGGGGTGTAGTGAAGGACGTGCCCCAGGTGCAGCACCCCGGTGGGGTGGGGGTAAATGGTGAGGCAGTAGTACTTTGGCCGCCCGGTATCGGCATCGTCGGCGCGGAAGGGCCCGTCGGCCTTCCAGCGCTCCCGCCACTTCCGTTCGATGGCGGCGAAATCGTAGTCCGTGGTCGCCATGGTGTCCTGCTCCTGTGGGGTGACGGCTCCGCCGCGGCCGGCCGCCTCGATCCGGTCCGAACAGCCTTGCGCGACGGCGGGAAAGCTCGTATGCTAGGTTCGGTTGCGACGGAAATCAAGGGAAAAGGGACCGAGCGCGCGCCGGAACGGCGGAAGGAGTTCGCTGATGAACCGACGGGAAGCGTTGCAGGCCCTGGAGGGTCTCCGCGAACGCCTGCGTGCCTGCGGCGTCACCCGCCTCGCCCTCTTCGGATCCGTGGCTCGTGACGAAACCGACGAGGAAAGCGATATCGATGTCCTGGTCCAGCTCCGTCCCAAGACCTTTGATCGGTATATGGACGTCAAGGAGATGCTCGAAGCGCACCTTGGACGGCCGGTCGACCTGGTGCTTGAGGAAGCACTCAAGCCGCATCTACGCGACCCGGTCCAACGGGAGCTGGTCCATGTCGAGGGATTCTGACGCCTACCTGGCCGATGTCCTCATCGCTTGCCGAAAGGTCATCGCCTACACCGAAGGGATGGATTGCTCGGCCTTTTGCAGCGACTCAAAGACATTCGACGCCGTGATCCGTAACTTGGAGATCATTGGAGAAGCCGCCGGAAAGATTCCTCCCGAGGTTTGTGCGCGGGATACAAGCATCAATTGGCGTCGCATCGCGGCTCTTCGAAACCTGTTGATACACGAGTACTTCGGTGTCGATCCCGACATTGTCTGGGACATCGTCACCAACAAGGTCCCCGAACTGGCAAACGCAGTCGCGCGCTTGACAAACGAAAGCACATAGGACTCGCCCATGCACATTCTCCCCGCGGTGGACATCAAGAACGGCAAGGCGGTGCGGCTCTTTCAGGGGCGCGCCGACCGGGAGACCGTCTATCACGACAGCCCGCTCGAAGCGGCGCAGCGCTGGGCCGACGCGGGAGCGACCTACCTCCACGTGGTCGACCTTGACGGCGCCTTCGAAGGCGAGAGCGGCAACGAGGAGCACATCCTCGCCATTGCGCAGGCGCTCTCCATCCCCGTCGAGGTCGGCGGCGGCATCCGCACCGTCGAGAAGGCCCGGCGGCTGATCGACGGCGGCGTTGCGCGCGTCATCGTGGGGACGAAGGCGGTGGAGGCCGACTTCCTGGACGCCCTCCTGGAGGCAATCCCCGGCCGCGTCAACGTCGGCGTGGACGCCCGCGACGGCTTCGTGGCCCTGAAGGGATGGGTGGAGAAGAGCGCCATCCGCGCCGAAGACCTGATCCGCGACATCTCCGCCAGGCCGATCGGCGCCATCATCTACACCGACATCAGCCGCGACGGCGCACTGCAGGGGCCGAACGTGGACGCCATGCGGCGCGCCACCGAGATCGCGTCGGTCCCCATCATCGCCAGCGGCGGGGTTTCGAGCGCGGCCGACATCCGGGCCCTGGCCGAGCTGCCGCTCTTCGGCATCATCGTCGGCAAGGCGCTCTACGACGGCCGGCTCACCCTGCAGGACGCCCACGCCGCCCTCGGCAGCGCCGCGGACTGACGCGCCCCGGCCAGTACACCGGCCCGTGCGTTCACCCCCCGACGAGGTCGCCCAGCGGTTCGCCGCTCTGGGTGACCGCCTCGTCCGACAGCCGCCCTTCCAGCGGACTCGACCGGTAGAGCGACAGCGTCCGCAGCGTCGGCGCAACGTCCGATCCCCGACGCACCGCGCCGTCAAGCGTGCGGAAGGCGCGGATGGGCATCCGGCGACGGAACCGGGACGGGAGGCCCGCGTCGTCCTCCGGCGGTCAGCGGTCGGGTCAGAGCGCGGCGGGGCGTTCGCGCGCGACCAGGATGGCGCGGTCGTCCGCCTGGAGCGCCGTCTCGCGGGCCGGGGCGAGCATCGGCTTCCCGGCGCGGCGCAGCCCCAGGAAGGCCCCGCCCAGCGCCCCGGCCGCGCCCTGCAGGTCGCCCACCGTTTTGCGCTCGGGCGCAATCGGGACGACGTAGAGCTGCTCGCCGACGGCGTTGCTGGTGAGCTCGGCCAGCACGCGGTGCACGCCGGGGTCCTGGAGCTCCTGCACCGCCAGCTGGCTCGAGAGCGCCGCGGTGCAGATGACGCTGTCGCAACCCGCGCGCTCGAAGTAGACCACGTTCTCCGGGTCGACGCAGTGGACCACGGTGGTCACCTCGGGGGCGAGGCGCTCGATGGTGAGCGCGACGGCGAGGTTGCGGTGATCGCTGTGGCCGGGGTCCTGCAGATCGGTCTGGATGAAGACGCAGCGCGCCGCGCGGAAGTTGGCCTGCTCCAGCACTGCTTCGCGCGACGGGTCGCCGTGGACGAACGCGAGGCCCTCCTGCTGCAGCTCTTCGGGGAGCGTCTCGAGCGCCTCGTCGACGAGGACGATGCGGGCCTGGTCGGTGGACGGGTCGGCGCGGATCTCGCCGACCAGCTTGCGCGTCGGTCCCGGCCCCTGGTAGCGGCAGACAAGAATGTGCCCCGTGTCGCGAATCTGCGCCATGCCCTGCGCCTCCTTCCGTTTCGACTCGATGATCGCGGTGGCGAGAATGCTGAGGAGATACCCGAGCAGGCTCACGCCCAGCAGCATCGCCGGCAGCCCCGCGATGAGCCGGCCGGCCGTCGTCTCCGGAAAGTAGTCTCCGTACCCCACCGTCGTCATCGTCACCACGGCCCACCAGCCCGCGTCGCCCCAGGTGAGGTCCGGCTTGGCCGCGTCCTCGGTGCACTTGTACGCCACGGTCACGTAGCCGAAGAGGAGCACGAAGAGAAGCACCGGCCCCGGCCAGCTCGTCCCGAGCCGCAGGCCCGCGCGGCGGAGCAGGTTGAGGATCACCTGGATCATGCCGACTCCTCCGTCCGGGCCGCGAGCCGCGCGCCCCGGATGCGCCGGTCGGTCTCCACCCGTTCGGGCGCCAGCGCCGCGCGCAGGGCCTCCAGCACGTCGGCCGGCCGTGCGTCGCCGCAGCTGAAGACGTCCACCGCCGCGTACCCGTACTCCGGGTAGGTGTGCAGGCTCGCGTGGCTCTCCGAGAGGAGGCAGAGCACCGTCGCGCCCGCCCCCTCGCCGGGAAAGGCGTGCGCCACCCGGTCGAGCACGGTGAAGCCCGCCTCCGTCAGCGCCCGCCCCAGGAGCGCGCCCAGCGCGTCCGCGTCGGTCAGCTGCTCCGGGGCGATGCCGTAGAGGTCCGCCAGCAGGTGCTCGCCGATCATGCCGGCCCTCCGCTCCGTCGTCTGGTCAATCGTAGAACTGCCTGTACCCGCGGTTGTAGTAGCGCACCAGGATCTGGTTGTCGAGGCGGTTCACCTCGGTCTCGACCGGCTGCAGATCGGCCGGCAGATCGAAGAGGTCCGCCATCGTCGCCGCGTTCAGGAACCGCGTCGGCGCCGTCGGCGCGGGGACCGCTTTCACGTCCCGCGGCTTCGGCGCAACCAGGCAGAAGCCCCAGATGCCGAAGCTCGGCACCGTTGCGCGGTAGGGCGCCACCCAGAGCGTCGCCTCCGCCCCCTGCGACGGTGCGGCGACCGACCGCAGCGTCCGCACGATGCACCAGAACGCTTCCGGCGCGAAGAAGGGCGAGGTGCTCTGCACCGCCATCATCCCGTTCGGGTCCAGCCGCCGCGCCGCCAGCCGGTAGAACGTACGGCTGTAGAGCTTGCCCAGTTCCAGTACGCTCGGGTCCGGCAGATCCATGTAGATGAGATCGTAAAACCGGTCGGTCTCCTCCAGGTAGCGCATCGCGTCCCGGTTGTGCACCGTCACCCGCGGGTCGCGGAGCGCCCCGTCGTTGAGCGCCGCCAGCAGGTCCTGATCGCGAAAAAGGCGCGTCATCTCCGGGTCGATGTCCACCAGGTCCACGGTCCGGACGTC
The DNA here is from genome assembly GCA_964553265.1 of uncultured Planctomycetales bacterium. Taxonomy (GTDB): domain Bacteria; phylum Planctomycetota; class SZUA-567; order SZUA-567; family JAFGNG01; genus CAZKKD01. The sequence goes on from CAZKKD010000038.1 coordinate 9,338, forward strand.
GTCGTACTTCAGCACCTCGCGCGCCACCATCCCGTCGCCGCCGCCGAGGATCAGCACCCGCGCCCGCCGCCCGGCCAGCATGGCCGCCGGGTGGACCAGGCTCTCGTGGTAGCGGTGCTCGTCGCGCGAGGCGAACTGCAGGTTCCCGTTCAGGAAGAGCCGCACATCCTCCCGCCACTTCGTGAGCACGATCCGCTGGTACGCCGTCTGGCGGGCGTAGATCACCTCGTCGGGATAGATCCGCGCCTCCAGCAGCGACAGCAGCCGTTCCGAGCCCGCCAGCCCCGCCAGGAGCGCCAGCGTCGCCGCCAGCGTCCAGGCCCGCAGACGCGGCATGCGGGGAATTTCGTCCGCGAAGCGCACCAGCCCCAGCCACGCCACCGCCAGGTTCAGGAGCCCCGCCGCAAAGGCCGCGCGCATCAACCCCAGGTGCGGCACCAGCAGGAACGGGAAGGCCAGCGCCGCCGCCAGCGCGCCGACGTAGTCCACCGTCATCACGTTCGCCACCGTCAGGCGCAGGCTGGCCTCGCGCTCACGGAGGATGCGGATGATGAGCGGAATCTCCAGCCCGATGAGCGTCCCCACGCCCCCCGCCACCGCCACCATCGCCGTCATGTACACCTCGGTGTAGGTGAACGCCGCGAAGAGGATCAGTGCCGAGGCGCCGCCCAGGACGCCGATCGCGACCTCGACGCGCACGAACCAGGCGACCAGGTCGCGCCGGAGGTACTGCGTCAGGTAAGACCCCAGCCCCATCGCCGTCAGGAAGAGCCCGATGACCAGGCTGAACTGCGTCACCGAGCTCCCGAGGAGGTAGCTGCTGACCGCCCCGGCCACGAGCTCGTAGACCAGCGAGCACGATGCGACGAGAAAGACACTCGCCAGCAGCACCGCCGAGTCGCCCCGCCGGGCCGGAACCGCTTCGGCATCGTCGGTTGTCAAGGAGCGCTACTCCGTTTCCACGATGGCCGCCGGCGTCTGTACATTCACGCGGCTTGCTTTCGTGTCCGACGGGCTCATGATGGCCGAGCCGATGATGATCGCCAGGCCCACCATCATCAGTCCGATGATGAGACCGAGCGCAATGTTCTGATCCTCCTCGATCTCCTTGCGGACCGAGAACGGCGTCAGCTTTTCGATCAGGAAATACGCGATGATAAAGCAGATCAGCCCGACACCCGTATAGACCACCGTCGAGACAATGGCCGGCAGCGTCACTTCAGCAAACATCATGCCCCCTCCTTCTGCGTTGCGATCCGTTCTCCGGCGCCCCCGTCGTCCCCGTGGGCGAACGGGCGGCCCATGCATTCATTTCCCGTAATAGTGGCCGTGCGTCCGGCCGAAATGGGTGTAGTAGGGCGTACGCCGCACGTGCCGACTGCCGTGGCGGACGCTGCGCGCTTCCCGTTGCGGCTGCTCAAGCCCCCAGCCCGAAAAGCTGGCGTAGGAAACGGTCGCCACCGCCAGCGTGGTCAGGCCGATCAGGATCTTGCCGAACATGCCATCCTCCTTATCCCGCATGCCCCGCCGCTTCCGCGGGCAGGCAGCTCAGTCCTCGTTCCGTTTCGCTTCGAACCCGCCCCGGCGCGCAATCTCCAGGATCGGCACGAGCGCGAAGAGAATCGCCGCGACGATGAAGTACCGCGTCAGCACCACGCCCTCCCACACCGTCACCGTCACGGTCTCCCGCCGCGGCACGCTGCCGGTGTTGCCGGCGCCGCCCTGCCCCCGCACCGCGAGGCGATACCGGCCGGGCTCGTCCACCCGGAAGACGGTGCTGGACGACTGGCTGCCCTCCGACCAGTCGTGGCCGTGGTAGTAGCTGATCTCCTCGGTCCAGGAGAGGACCGGCGCCTGGGTCTCGTCCAGCAGCAGGCACTCGAGGTAGACCCACGAGTTGTTCACCGGCGCTTTGAACTCGATCTGCTCGATGCAGGCCTGGCTCACCTCGAACGGTTCGGAGAGGAAACCCTCGGCGTTCAGCGACTGGAGATATTGCGTCGCCGGCACCGAGAAGGCCTTGGTCCGCCTGCCGGTCATGCCGCTGTAGATGGCGAGCGCCACGCAGAGCACCGCCGCGATGCCGGCCGACCAGGCGAAGGCCCGGCGCCAGGGCGGCACGGCGTACGGCTGACACGCGCCCACACCGCTGCGCCGGGGCAGATCCTCGGGCTTGAGGCCGAACGCCTCGGCGATGCGCGCCGGCTCGACATAGTCCCCGGCCGTCCACTCCACCTCCTTCGCGGTCCACTCCGCGCAGACCATGTGGGGCGGGCTGATCGCGTCCATGTAGCCGAGCTTGTCGCCGACCGCGGCCTGGTAGGGAAACTCGCCCTCGATGTAGTCCACGGTCGCGCTCGACTTCTCGTAGACCTTGAAGGTCATGCCGTAGAGGCGGAAGGTCTGGTCTTCCGCCGCCACCCGCGGGTCGAGCGCGGGCTTGGACTTCGACTTCTTGAGAAAGGTCCAGTGCCCCTGCTCCACCTGGAGCCAGGCATAGCCTTTCTTGGAACTGAAGAGAAGGAACTCGTTCCACATCGAGATGCCGTCGCGCATGCGCACGCGGCCCACCACCTCCCAGGTCACCCCCTTCAGGCGCCCGCGCTGGCCAAGCTGCAGCGGCGCCGGCGGACGCTTGTCCAGGAGGATCTTCGCCAGCACCTGGGTGTCGTCGGATTCGAGATCCAGCACCGCGCCGCAGGCCGCGCAACTCACCATCTCGGCCATCGCCGCGTTCTTCACCTCCACGGGCGAGCCGCAGTCGGTGCAGGCAATCCGCTTGGGCTGCAGCAAGACGTTGCGGCGGACCAGCTTTCTGCGCTTCGGCGCATCGCCGTCCGCGGCCGCATCGCTCCGGTCGTCAGCCATTTCCTCTCCCCCGCCGGTCAGGCGTCCCACATCTCGCCGGTCCCGTCCTCCGGGTTCGGCATGTCGAGCTCCAGCTCGTCCAGATCGATCCAGACGCCCCGGAAGGCCTCGACCCCGTCCTCGGTGTATTCCACCGTCACCGTATCGTCGCCCTGGCTCGCGTCGAAGTAGCGGAAGGTCCGGTCCGCCTCCATCGGGAAGGGGAGGCTTCCCTCGGCTCCCTCCAGCGTGGCGACCTCCTTCTCGTCGACATACACCTCCACGCCGCCCACCTGCAAAGGCTGGCCCGGCTCGATGGCGTCGAAGGGCGGCACCGCGCCGGGGTCGGCAATCGGTTCCTCGAGCGAGAACTCCATCTCGTCCTCGCCGATCCACGCGCCCTCGTTGTCCTCGAAGCGCAGGTACCACTCGTCCCAGAAGCCGTCGCTGTAGCGGTACCGGACGTGCCCCACCACGCCGAAGCCGCGGTTCTGCAGCGTCCCGGTCGCACCCACGTACAACGGGCTCGGTGTCTCGGCGAGTACGCCCATCTTGCCGCGCTCGCGGACCGCGTCGTCCTCGAAGTAGAACGCAGTGCTGCAGTACTCGCAGACCGCCATCGCGGCGAAACGATCCACGTCGCCGGGCGCGCCGCAGCTCGGGCAGTTGATCTTGCGGTACTGGGGCATGCGCGACCCCTTCCGCGGGCTCGAGAGTTGGTCGGCAGTATAAGGTTCCGACGGTTTCGCCGCGCTTCCCCAACGCGCGGCAAGTCGACCTCTCCCTTCAGCCTATGGCATGCCGCCGCGAGATCAAGCGATTTTTCATCCCGCCCCCGCCGCGGCAGGGTCCTTCAACTCGTGCCATTTCGCTCTCAACCGGGCCGCGCTGATCCGGCATAAGTCCCCTCTCCCGCTGGGAGAGGGTGAAGGTGAGGGGATTTCCACAGTCCGTGAGCCCTCACCCCGGCCCTCTCCCAGCGGGAGTAGGAAGAACGGAATGGCCCGGCGACCGCGGACGCCCCCTTGGCAAACCGCCGCCGGCGCGGTAGAACAGACGGGCACAACCGCGGACCGCACCGCCGTTGTCCGCCGTTGTCCGCCGTCGCCCGGAGAGACCGCCATGCCCGCCAGCCCGCCGCCCGCCGTCGTCCTCCTCTCCGGGGGGCTCGACAGCGCTACCGCCGCCGCCGTCGCCCGCGCGGAGGGGTACGCGCTCCACGCGCTCACCTTTCGCTACGGGCAGCGCCACGCCGTCGAAATCGAGGCCGCGGCGCGCGTCGCCCGCGCGCTCGACATCGCCGAACATACCGTGATCGACATCGATCTGCGGCGCTTCGGCGGGTCCGCGCTCACCGACGACATTGACGTCCCGAAGGATCGCGACCCCGGCGACAATGCCATCCCCGTCACCTACGTCCCGGCGCGGAACACCATCTTCCTCTCGTTCGCGCTCGCGCGGGCGGAGACGCTGGGCTGCGGCGACATCTTTTTGGGCGTAAATGCAGTTGATTACAGTGGTTACCCCGACTGCCGGCCCGAATACATCGCCGCGTTCGAGCAGATGGCCAATCTCGCCACCCGCGCGGCCGTGGAGGGGGCCTGCCCGGTGCGGATTCACGCGCCGCTGATCGACCTCAGCAAGGCCGGGATCATCCGCCGCGGCGCCGCGCTCGGACTCGATTATGCCTTGACCGTCAGTTGCTACGACCCTGTCCCCGACGGCGCGGCCTGCGGCCGGTGCGACGCCTGCCGCCTGCGCCGGGACGGCTTCCGCGACGCCGGGATCCCCGACCCGACACGCTACACACCCGCCTGAGCGGCAGGCACTTTCGTCCAAACGCATTCTGCAGCAGTCCGCAGATCGTTCAGGCCGCCCCAAAACCGGCCGCACAGAAGCAATATGCCATTACCTGCCTGAAAAGAACACCTTACAACCGTCATCCGCCGGTCAGAGCTTCCTGCACCGCTTCCAGGATGCGCTGCCGCGTAAAGGGCTTTACCAGCAGCGCGGCCAGAAGCGGCGCCGGTCCGCCCGGCTCCGCGTCCGGCCCCAGGAGGCCCACCACCGCCGGCACGGGGCGGCCGGCCTCGGCGACCTCGGCCAGGAGCGAGGTCAGGCCGGCCCGGCCCGGCTCCGCCCCGGCCCGCTCCAGGTCCACGACGAGCACGTCGACGGGCGCGGCGCGCAGGTGTTCGGCGGCGTCCGGGAGGTCGTTCACGGCTGCACAAGCGCCGCCGGCCTCCTCCACCGCCTCGCGGAAGAGCGCGGCAGCGTGTTCGCCGGCCGCCAGCACCAGCACGCGGGTCCCGGTCAGCGCGGCGGCGTCCGCATCCAGCGCCGCGGCGGGGGTCCCGGCCGGCAGCCAGAGGGTGAAGACGCTCCCCCGCCCCACCTCGCTGTGGACCGCAATCTCGCCGCCGTGGTGGCGCACAATGCCGTCGCAGACCGAGAGGCCCAGCCCCGTGCCGCGCCCCTGCTGCTGGCCGTTGGCGTTCGGGCCGGCTTTCGTCGTGTGAAACGGCGTGAAGATCTGCGCCAGCTGGTCCGCGGGGATGCCGCAGCCGGTGTCCGCCACCGCCACGTACACCCGGTCGCCCTCCCGCCCCGTGCGAACCGTCACCGTCCGCTCGGGCCGGCCGTGCAAGGCATCCCGTGCATTGACGAGAAAGTTGAGCAGCACCTGGCTGATCTCGCCCTCGTCGAAGACGGCCGGCCGGACCTCGCCGGGCTCGAAGCGGAGGTCCACCGACTCCTTTTCCAGCGTAAGCCCCATCAGATCCACGGTGTTGCGGACGACAGCGTTGAGATCGTGCACGCGGCGCTCCGCCTGCCGTCCGCGCGCAAACGAGAGCAGCTTTTCCGTAATGCTCCGCGCCGCCGACGCAGCCCGGAAGATGACGTCCGCGCGCTGGCGCTGCTTGGACGGGAGCGCCTCGTCCTGGCGCAGCACGTCCGCGTAGCCGAGGATGCCGACGTTGAGGTTGTTGAACTCGTGCGCCACGCCGCTGGCGAGCGTCCCGACCGCGGCCAGGCGTTCGCTGCGGATGAGCGCGGCCTCTGCGCGGCGGCGGCGGGTGACGTCGCGGATGATGCCGAGCGAGCCGACGAAGCGCCGTTCCGGCTCGTCGGTCGTGGAGTCGTAGATCCCGCACGCGGTCACCTCGCCGATGCGGTCCCAGACGCCCTGCTTCTCCTCGGTCCCGTCGCGGGAACGCAGGCGCACCTCCAGCTCGGTGGTGGCGCGTTCGCCGGTCCGACGCTCGTCGAAGAGCTTCGGCGCGTCCTGATCGCCGGTCCGGACGCCCGCGTGCCGGGGCAGCACGTCCGCGCGGCTCACCGCGGCCGCGTCCTCGGGGTGGAGGATGCTGCTGAAGTGCTGGCCCTGCAGATCCCCGGGGGCGTACCCGATGCCGCGGACCGCCTCGTTGACGTAGGTGAAGCGCCCCTCGGTATCGATGCGGAAGACGATGTCCGGGAAGCTGGCGAAGAGCTCCTGGAAGGTATCCTCGACGTCCTGGCGCTGCGTATCGGCCAGGCGGCGCGCCACGCGGTCGCGGACGCGCTCCTCCGCCACGGCCAGCCGCACGTTCAGGAGCCGCACGCTGAAGGGTTTGACAAGGTAATCGTCCACCCCCGCTTCGAGCGCCTTTTCCTGGTCCTCCGGCGCGGTGCGGCCCGTAATCATCAGGATGGTGCTGTATTGCGACCGCGGCAGCGACCGCATCCGCCGGCAGATCCGCCTCCTCCAGGAGCCGCACGGCCCGGTAGAGCTGGGCATGGGTGAGACGGGGCGCACTGCCCAGGGGCTGGGACGTCTCTTTCAGTGCGAGTCGGGAAGGAAAGGGGTGAGCGTGGCCTTTGACCGGGGGCTGAGGGAGTTCTGCATCGGTCTCATCAACCGGGACGAGCGCTACCGGGCCATGTACGAGTTCAGCCTCTGGTACCACGACCTTCTCGAGCGGGAAGGGCGGACAGAGGACTTCCTGGCATAGCACAAGGTATTGTTCCAACTGTGTACCCGGGGTCAGGTCCGCGGCTCGCGGAGCAACACACCCAGGTGCCTGAAAACGCACAAGAGGAAGAACATGACGCAGAACGACAAACTGGCTGAGCACATCGCCGCCGCCAAGAAGGCGCTCGCGGAAAACCCAAACGACGCCAGAAACCACTACAACTGGGCCTGCATATTGATAGGCCGGGGTGCGTACGAGGAAGCCGAGCAGGAGCTGAAACGCGCCATCCAGCTGAACAAGGAGCTGGCGGAAGCCTATGTGCAGCTCGGGGGTCTGGCCATGCGCAAAGGGGATTTCAACCTCAGCCTGAGCTACAACCAGGCGGCCATAAAGATCCGGCCCAGGTTTGCCGTGCCCCATGGCAATGTCGGGTTCGTGCACCTGCAGAAGCACGAGGTCGACAAGGCCATCAAGGCCTTTCGCAAGGCCATCTCCCTGGACCCCAAGTTCGTCCAGGCCATTGCCTCGCTTGGCAGCGCCTATCTCATGAACGGTGATCCGGACGGCTGTATCGAGCAGAGCAAAAAGGCTGTCGAGCTGCAACCCTCCTTCGGGCCCGCCTACCACAACATGTGCCTGGCCTACCTGGAGAAAGGGATGTTTTCCGAGGCTGTGGCCAGCTGCGACCTGGCCATGCAGTATGGTTTCGAGACCCCTCAGGAGATCCTGGAAGAGCTCAAGCCGCACCGGGCCGAAGCGTGAGGTATTTTCAGGGAGCCGGCAAAGCAAGAAGCCTTTTCCCACAAGGGTCAAAGAGGCTTGACATAGCGGCGTTATTGTACGAAAAATCACAATCTGTTTTCATGGAGCAAACGTGAAACAGGGGTGTGCCGGGCAAGAAAACTTCAACCAGGTTAAGGCGGATCAACCTTCAGGCCTTAAAGGAGGATTATAGGCAATGGCAACACACAAAACCCCACAGTTGGACCAGTTGGAATCTGGGCCCTGGCCCAGCTTCGTAGCTGACATCAAGCGCCAGTCCGACTACAGACACGCCAACGAGGACAAGGTCGAGTACCAGATCCCCGTCAACGTGTGCGACGACCTGCTGGGCGTGCTGGAGCTTTCCTACGAGCACGGCCGGACCCACTGGAAGCACGGCGGCATCGTTGGAGTGTTCGGGTACGGTGGCGGCGTTATCGGCCGCTACTGCGACCAGCCCGAGATGTTTCCGGGCGTGGCCCACTTCCACACCATGCGCGTCAACCAGCCCG
>CAZKKD010000039.1:0-17085 GCA_964553265.1 uncultured Planctomycetales bacterium
CACCGAACCCACAGAGCCGGTGAACGCCGCCGAGCTCGCCCGCCGCTACCGTGGCCTCGCCGCCCCGGCGGCGGGGTACGTCGGGACGGGGTAGACTGCGCCGGGGGGTCCAGGGCCGGCCCACGCCGCCGCCGCATCCGGTGGCAGACCCTGCCCGTCGGGGAACGTCGCCAGCGACCGCGCATCCGTGGGGGCCGCCCATCCGGGGAGCGCAGTGGCCTCGCCGCAGAGAAGCGCAATGCGGCCGGCCGCCTCCCGCACCGTGTCGGACGCGGCCCGGCGCGCGCGTGCAAGCCCATCGGCCAGGAGCGCGTGGAGAACGGGATGCCGCTCAACAGCGAGGACGCGTGCGCCGAGGGCGGCCAGGGTCCACGTGTCGGCGCCGAGCCCCGCGGTGGCGTCGAGGATGCGCGGCGGACGGTCCGCCCCGCCGCGTCCCAAGCCCACCGCCCGCGCCAGCGGTTGCCGGGCGCCGGCGGTCCGTCCGCGCCAGGCGGTGCGGCCGCGCAGGAAGTCGACGGACAGCGGCCCGGGAGCGTCGGGGCCGCACGCGCAGAGCGCCAGTCCGGCGCCGTCGACACGAAGGACCAACCCTTCCGCCGGCGGTGCAGCGAGGAGCGGGAGCGCCAGCGCCTCCGCCAGGCGGCGGGCGCGGGCGACCGCGTCGGGATGGGCGGCTGCGGCCAGAACGCCGGCCGGGGACGACGGGCCGGCGGGGTCGGACGGCGGCGCCTGGCTCACGCCGCGGTCACCACGCGGTTGCGGCCGGCGCGCTTGGCGCGGTAGAGGGCCTCGTCGGCGGAGGCGACGAGATCCTTGGCGTCGAGCTGGCCGAGCCGGCTCACGAGGCCGATGCTGACGGTGATCTGCAGTGGCTTGCCGTTCTCGGTGCCGAAGGACTCGTTTTCGATGCGCTCCCGCAGGCGTTCAGCGACGCGGTGCGCGATCTCGGGGGTGGTTTCCGGCAGCGCCATGATGAACTCTTCGCCCCCGTAGCGGGCGATGATGTCGGTCTCGCGCAGGTGGTCGCGCAGAATCTGGCCGAGCTTCTGCAGGACGCGGTCCCCGGCCGGGTGCCCGTAGGTGTCGTTCACCTCCTTGAAGTGATCGATGTCGAGCATGATGACCGAGAGGGGGTGGTAGTAGCGCATGGCGCGGCGGGTTTCGAGGTCAAAGATCTCGTTGAAGTGGCGCCGGTTCTGCAGGCCGGTCAGGTCGTCGGTGACCGAGAGGCGTTCGAGGAGTGCGTTGACCTGCTCCAGCTTGCGCTTGGATTCCTCCAGCGCCCGGTTGGACTCCTCCAGTTCCGCCTTCTTCTGCCGGAGTTCGCGCTGGGTGTTCATGAGGCCTTCGGTCAGCTCGTCCTGGCGGGAGAGCATGTGCTTGTACCGGTCGACGGCGGTGCGCATCTTCTCCTCGGCCTGCCGGGCGTGCTCCACCTCTTCGCGCATCTTCTCCTCGGCGAGGCGGGCGCGGGTGACGTCCTGCAGGATGAGGACGGCGCCGCAGGTGCGGTGCTTCTTGTCCAAGAGCGGCGCCGCCGCCATGTCCCACCAGACCGCTCCCTCGCGGTCGTGCCCTTCGCGGACCTGGCGGCGGATCTCGCCGCGTTCGATGGCCGCGGTGAGCGGGCCGTCGGGGTCCGGGGCTTCGCGCGGCGGATCGAAGAGGAACTCGTAGGCATGCACGCCCGCACCGGGCCGGACATCGGGATAGCGCTCGCGCAGCGCGCGGCTCATCTCCAGCACCTCCTGCTGCTCGTCGACGACCAGGATGCCGACCGGGGCGTTTTCGAAGACGGCCCCGAACTTTTCGGCCGTGCGGCGGGCGTCGTCCTGGATGCGCTTCAGGCGCAGCATGCTGTCGACGACGGCGAGGAGGTAGTGAACATCGTACGGCTTGGTGATGTGCTGGAACGCCCCGGACGCGAAGGAGCGGGCCATGTCCTGCGGCGAGCACTTGACCGAGAGGACGATGACCGGGATGTCGCGCGTCACCGCGTCGCGGTTGCGCAGCCAGTCGCAGAGGTCGTAGCCGTTCATCTCGCCCGGCATCATCAGGTCGAGAACGACAACATCGATCGTTTCGCCGTGCGCCTCAACGACCTCGATCGCCTCGGCCGCGTTGCGCGCAGTGAGTACGCTGTAGGCATTGCGCTCCAGGAGCGTGGCCAGGAGGCGCAGCGCATCCTCGTCGTCGTCGACCAGGAGCACATGTCCGGATGTGGGCATGGCGCGTTCAACCTCCCGTCCCCGGCGGACGCTGTCCGCCGCTTCACCGCCGGTGCCGGCGCGGCCTTCGTTGACAACTCCCCCTTGCTACCATGATGCCCAACGCGCCGGGGGGGGTCAACTGAAAAAGCCCGGCGCCCCGAAGGGACGCCGGGCCGGGTGTGCCGCGTTGCGGGTGCGCCGGTTCAGGCGTTGCCGGCCGCAGCCTTGGCTTCGCGCCGGCGGCGGGCCCAGCCCTCGAGGAAGACGAGGGTCGGCGAGGCGATGAAGACCGAACTGTAGGTCCCCACCAGCACCCCCACCAGGAGCGAGAACGCAAAGCCCCGGATCACCTGCCCGCCGAGGATCAGGAGGGCGAGCACCACCAGGAGCGTGGTGACCGACGTCAGGAGCGTCCGGCTGAGCGTCTGGTTGACCGAGAGGTTGATGACCTCGCGCAGGCTGGCGCCGCCGGAGCCCAGGTTTTCGCGGATCCGGTCGAAGACCACGATGGTGTCGTTGAGCGAGTAGCCGACGATGGTGAGGAGCGCGGCCACCACCGGCAGGTCGATCTGGATCCCCAGGTCGAAGACCCCGTCGGCCACCGCGACCGCGCCGATGGTGAAGAGGACGTCGTGCGCCAGGGCCAGGCACGCCCCCGCGCCGAACGCGGCCCGGAACTGGAACCGCAGCCAGATGTAGAAGAAGATGGCGACCATGCTGTAGAGGAGCGCCTGAACCGCCTTGGCCTTCATCTCGCCCGCGACGGCGGGGCCGACGCTGGTGAAGCGCCCGAAGGGCTCGCGGTAGTCCAGCTCGCCGCTCTCGCGGAGGGCGCCGGTGGCCTGGCGGATGTACTGCTCCTGCGCCGCTTCGCTCAGCTCGCCGGTGACCGCGTCGAGCCCGATGCTGCAGAGCACGGTGATGCGCTCGACCGGGTCGTCGCTCGCTTCCGGCAGGGGCTCGAGCCCGGTGAGCGTCACCTCGGCCCGGAAGACCCGGGTGCTCGTCAGGAGCCAGGCCGCGGCCGCCTCTTCGGTGAGGGGGTCGGCGAAGGCCAGCGAAACGCGCACCAGCGCCTGCCCCTCCGGCGCCTCGTCGTCCATGACGCGGCGGACGGTGAGAATGCCGTCCTCCGCGGCCAGGCGGCTCGGGCGTTCGGCCGCGGCGAGGGCCTGCTCCACGGCGCGCCGGAGGGCGTCCATGTCGGGGGCCGCGTCGGTGGCGTCCGCCCCGGCGGCTTCGGCCTCTTCCGCAGCGCCTTCTGTGGCGTCCGCGTCCGCTGCCCCGGCCTCCGCGGCCGGCGGCGCCGGGATGGCGAGAACCGCCTCGGCGGCGCCGGAGCGGCGGATGGGGCTCGGCGTACCGAAGGGCCGCGCGTGCACGTCGCGCAGCCGCGTCCCCTGGGCGACCGCCTGCCGGACCTCGCTCGGCGCCTTCGGGCTGTCGAGCTCGAGGGTGAACTCCCAGGCCGGCCGGTCCTCGAAGGCGTGGTCGATCCGCTCCATCGCGACGATGCCGCCGGTCTCGATCGGGAAGGTCTGGCCGATGGCGGTGCGGAAGGCGTCGCCGAACGCCTCGGCCAGGCCGCCGGCGCCGAAGGCGGCCTCCAGCGTCTCGGCGCCGATGCTCATCCGGCGGGTCCGGAAGACGAGGCTGCGGTAGCCGTCCTCCTCCGGGACGCCGTAGCCCTGGAGGGCCACCTCGCCCACGACGTCGAGCGGCACCTGGATGGCCTCCGGGTCGAGCTCCGTCTCGCGGCCCCGTTCGCGGGCGCGGCGGACGCGCTCGCGGAGATTGGCTTCCATCGCTTCGCGGGTGGCCTCGCGCAGTTCGGCCGCGCGGTCGCGCGCTTCCTCGATGGCCACCGGCTCGCGGAAGTTGGGCTGGGCCAGGATGCCGCCGAGGAGGTCGTGCCCGTAGTTGGCGTCCCCGCGCGCGAAGAAGAAGGCCAGCCCCGCCACGACCAGCAGGAAGCTGATCGTCATCGCGGTGCGGGCGCGGCCGACGAAATCGATCTTCGTCGCCTCGATGATCTGGCTCATCGAAAGCTTCCCCAGCAGCTTCCCGTCCAGGAGGACGTGGAAGATGCCGCGGGTGACGTAGAGGCTGACGAACATGGAGGTGATGATGCCGATGGTGAGCGTGGTGGCGAAGCCCTTCACCGTCGCGGTGCCGAAGGTGAGCAGGATGAGCGCGGTGATGAAGGTGGTCACGTTCGCGTCGACGATGGTGACGAACGCGCGATCATAGCCGTTCTCGATGGCGCGGGCCAGGCCCGAGCCCTTGCGCAGCTCCTCGCGGATGCGCTCGAAGATGAGCACGTTCGCGTCCACCGCCATGCCGACGGTGAGGATGAGCCCGGCGATGCCCGGGAGGGTCAGGACCGCGTCGAACATGACGAGGATCGCCAGGATGAAGAGCATGTTGATCGCCAGGCCGAGGTCGGTGATCAGGCCGGCGAAGCGGTAGTAGATCGCCATGAAGGCCAGCACCAGCACCAGGCCGACCACGATGGCCTGCATCCCGCGGGCGATGCTGTCCTCGCCGAGGGAGGCCCCGACGTTGTTCTGCATCTCCACCTCCAGGTCGACCGGGAGGCTGCCTTCCTTCAGGATGACGGCGAGTTCGCTGGCTTCGCCCTCGCTGAAGTTGCCGCTGATCTCGCACCGGCCGTTGAGGATGGGCTCGCGCACGACCGGGGCGCTGCGGAGCTCGCCGTCCAGGATGATGGCCAGCCGCCGGCCGACGTTGTCGCGCGTCAGGCGGGCGAAGCGGTTGCCCCCCTCCAGGTCGAAGCGGATGTTGACCGTGAAGAAGCCGGGGTTGTTCGGATCCATCGACGAACGCGCCGAGCGGATGTGCTGCCCGGTCAGCGGGCGGGGATCCTGCTCGACGAGGTGGTCCTGCGCCGGCTGCTGGATCTCGCCGTCGGGGCCCACCACGGCGGGCTCGCGCAGGTAGTCGTACAGGCGGTAGCCGCCCTCCTTGGAGAGGCCGTGCTCGTCGATCTCGTTCGGCTCCAGCACGCGGCCGAGCTCGAGGCAGATGTTCTTCGTGTTCGGGTCGACCTTGTGTTTCATCTCGTTCCACATGTCGGCGGTCACCGCCTCCTTCTGGAGATCGGTGACGATGCGGAACTCCAGGCGGCCGGCCACCTTGATGGTGTTGATGACGGTCTGGGCGGTGGAGCTGTCCATGCCGGGCAGCTCCACGCGGATGCGGTTGGCCCCCTCCTTCATCACCTGGATCGAGGCCATGCCCTGCCGGTCGAGGCGGTTGCGGATCACCTTCACCGCGTCCTGGATGTTGCTGTCGAGGCTGGACTGCGCCTCGCCGAGGTCGGTTTCGATCGTCTTCAGCGCTTCCTGCTGTTCGGCGAACTCGGGCGTGCCGGGGGTGAGTTCGCGGAGCGCCGCCTCGGCGGCGTCGCGCTTGTCGGCCAGGAGGTCGCGCCGACGCTCCAGCTCCTCGCTCACGATCCGCATCCGCACCTCGGTGCCGCCGCGGAGGTCGAGGCCCAGGTTGAGCGGCAGGCGGTCGTACCAGGACGGGATCTGCCGCCGCAGGTTGGCGATGCGGTTGCGGAGGGTCCGGTGTTCGTCGCTCCCTGGCGTCGTGCCGGCCAGTTCTTCCTCAAGCTGCCCGACCCGCTGGGCCAGCATCTCGGGGCTGTTGCGCTCGGCCTCGCGCCGGGCCTCCTCGAGACGGGTCTCCAGGGCCGCGCGGTCGGGAGCGTCCTCGTCGAGCTGTTTCAGTTCCTCCCGGAGAACGCGCACCCGGTGCTCGTAGGGGGTCTCGCGGCGGCTGCGGGATCCGAAGGCGACCCACAGGCTGTAGGCGATCAGCAACAGGGTGACAACCAGGCGTCCGTAGCGAATATCCTTCATGGCGCTCTGCGTGCTCCTCTAGAGGAAAAGGGAATCGGCGCGATGGCGTCGGGTCAGGAGGCGGAGCCGTCCTTCGCCTCGCCGTCCTTGCCGGGGACGTCGTGAATGGCGGCGCGCTCCAGCTTCAGCGTCGCGCCCGTCTTCTCGTCGGTGCGCAGGGTGAGGGTCTTTTCGTCGACCTGGATCACGGTGCCGTGAATCCCGCCGATGGAGACCACCTTGTCGCCCTTCTTGATCTCGCCCATCTTGCGCTGGCGGTCCTTCTCCTTGCGCTGCTTCGGGCGCATGAAGAAGAAGTAGAAGATCGCCACCCACGCGATGATGAGCAGCGGAAAGAGGTTGCCCGCGCCGCCCTGCTGTGCCTCGCCGGGAGGCGGGCCGTCGGCGGGTGCGGTTTCCGCCCCCGTGGGGGCCGCGTCCGGGGATTGTGCCATACCGTTCTCCTTGACCCTGCTTCTGCAAATGCAACCGGCGCCGGCGGTCCGGCCGTCGCGTTCGGAACCGCCCGGACGTCCGTGGGCTCTGCCGCGGGTTGCCGACCGGTGCGATGCGCTCGTTCGGATGCGCCCCGGTTCAGCCGCCCGCCCCGGCCAGGTACCGCGCCGTGGTCTCCGCCGCGAACGCTGCCAGGCGTCCGTCGCGGATTGCCGCCCGGGCCGCCTCCATAAGGCGCAACAAGAAACGGAGATTATGCAGGCTGGTCAACCGCGACGCAAGCATTTCTCCCGAAAGAAACAGGTGGCGCAGGTACCCCCGCGTGAACTGCGTGCAGGCCGGGCAGTCGCAGTCCGGATCGATGGGCAGCCGGCTTTCGCGGTGAACCGCGTTGCGCAGGTTGATGCGCCCGTCCGGCGTAAACGCCTGCCCGTTCCGGCCGTTGCGGGTGGGCAGGACGCAATCGAACAGGTCCACCCCCGCCTCCACCGCCATGAGGAGGTCGCGCGGATGGCCCACCCCCATCAGGTAGCGTGGCCGGTCGGCGGGCAAGAGCGGCGCGGTGGCGTGCACGACCGCGCGCATCGCCTCCGGGCCCTCGCCCACGCTCACCCCGCCGATGGCGTAGCCCGGCGCGTCCAGGGGCAGGAGCGCCTCGACGCTGCGGCGGCGCAGGTCGGCATGCACCCCGCCCTGCACGATGGGGAAGAGCGCCTGCGCCCGGACCGGGATCCGGCCGGCCGGGGCGTCGGCGGCGGGCTCGCCGGCCGCGGCCTCTTCGGCTTCAAGCGCGCGCTTCCGCTCGGCGCAGCGCACCGCCCAGGCGTGGGTGATCTCCAGGCTTTCGGCCACCGCGGCGTGGTCGGCATCCGCGGGCGGGCAGACGTCCAGCGCCATCAGGATGTCGCTCCCGAGCGCGGCCTGGATCTCCACGGCCCGCTCCGGGCTCAGCAGGTGTTCGCTCCCGTCGATGTGGCTGCGGAAACGCGCGCCGTCCGGGGTGATCTCGCGTCGGTCGGCGAGGCTGAAGATCTGGTAACCGCCCGAGTCGGTCAGCACCGGTCCGTCCCAGGCCATGAAGCGGCTCACCCCGCCGAAGTCGCGCACCAGGGCCTCGCCCGGCCGGAGCATGAGGTGGTAGGTGTTGGCGAGGACAATCTCGGCGCCGATGGCGCGGAGTTCGTCGGGGGCGATGCCCTTGACGCTCGCGAGGGTGCCCACCGGCATGAACGCCGGGGTCCGCACCGTTCCCCGTGCGAGGCGCAGTGTCCCGGTCCGGGCGGCGGTCGTGCCGTCGGTGGCCTCGGCGGTGAAGGCCGCCGGCGGCGCCGACGCGGTCACGACGCCCCCTTCTGGCCGGTCACGTCGTCCAGGATGGACGGCCGCACGCGCAGGAGGGCCAGCCCCTCGATGGCGGACTGCACCTCGGCGCGGGAGCACTTGTACTGCATCTCGAGGACCATCTTCTGCGTGGGGTCGTCGGGGGCGGAGTCTTTCATCTTTGTCTGCAAATCCATGAGCACGGGGATGATGGCCCGGATCCGGCTGAGGAAGTGCAGCACCCGCAGGATCTCGGGCGAAACCGAATTGATGTGCCCGTCCAACTCCTGCAGGCGGGTGAGAATGTCGGACCGAACGCGCCCGTTTTCGTCGAACTGGTTGGCGCATAGGTATTTGCGTTCGGTCAGCGCACTTTCCAGCCAGGCGAAGTGCGCCTCGGGCAGCGCGGGCAGGATCTCGTTGCCCTTGCGGAAGATCTCCAGGGTCTCGTGGATGTCCTCGTCCCGGATTCGCTCGTGCGTTTCCGGGATTTGGCCTTCATTTTGCGGACCCATGGCGGGGCGACTCCCGGCAAGCTGTTCGGTGCAGGCCCGGGAGGGGCGGAGCGCCCTCATCGGCGGCCCGGACATCTCCGCACTCTACGCCCGGAGCGCCCGCAGGTCAACCGCAAACCCGCCGCCCCTTCGGTCACGCCAGTGCATTGACGCCTGCAGCGCTTCGCCGTACAATCGCGCCCCGCACCGGCCGCACAGGCGCGTCGCCGGACCGCAACCAACCGCAACCGAACAGGGAAGGAGCAGGCATGGCGGAGGTGTACCGGATCGAGGATGGCGGTGAGACCCTGCCCAGCGGCGTCCTGGAGACCGACCTGCCGGGGGTCGCCCTGGCCGGCCGCGGCAAGGTGCGCGACATTTACGACCTGGGGGATCAGCTTCTGGTCATCGCCACCGACCGTATCAGCGCCTTCGATTCGGTCCTCGGCAGCCCCATCCCCGACAAGGGGCGGATCCTGACGCAGCTCTCCGTCTTCTGGTTCGACTTCCTGAAGGACATCGTTCCGAACCACTACCTCGACGACGGCCTCGACAGGCTTGACCTGAGCGACGCGACCCGGCGCGTCCTGGCCGGCCGCAGCATGCGGGTGCACAAGGCCGAGGTGCTGCCGGTGGAGTGCATCGTCCGCGGCTACCTGGTCGGCAGCGGCTGGAAGGAGTACCAGGCGAGCGGCACGGTCTGCGGCATGCCGCTGCGCGAGGGCTATGCGCAGGCCGAACGCCTCGACGAGCCCATCTTCACCCCCAGCACCAAGGCCGAGCAGGGCCTCCACGACGAGAACATCTCCTTCGAGCGCATGGTGGAGATCATCGGCGCCGATCGGGCCGAAGAGGTGCGCCGCGCCTCGCTGGCCCTCTACCTGGCGGCCGCCGAGCACGCCCGGACGCAGGGGATCCTCATCGCGGACACGAAGTTCGAATTCGGCCTGGTCGACGGGACGCTCACCCTCATCGACGAGGTGCTCACCCCGGACAGCAGCCGCTTCTGGGACGCGGCGACCTATACCACCGGGCAGAATCCGCCGAGCTTCGACAAGCAGTTCGTCCGCGACTGGCTCGACAACGTCTCCGGCTGGAACCACGAGCCGCCGGCCCCCAGCCTGCCCCCCGAGGTGGTGCAGCAGACGCGCGCGAAGTACGCCGAGGCGTACCAGCGCATCACCGGCCGGCCCTTCGAGGCCTGAGCGCGCCGCTTCCGGACGGGAGACCCCGATGGCCCGACGTCCCGGCCCGGTGCGCGCCGCGGCGGAATATGCGTTCGTGCGGAGCCTGGCCGCCTGCCTCGGCGCGCTGCCGCTGGGCGCGGCCGGGGCGCTCGGCCGGGGGATCGCGGCCGCGTTCCACGCCGCCGACCGGCGCCACCGCGACCGCTGCGTCGACGCCATCCGGCAGGGTCTCGACGTCGACGAGGCCGACGCCCGCCGGACCGCGCGCGCCATGTACCGGCACCTCGGCCTCATGCTGGCGGAGTTCCCCCGCCTGCAGCGGATGACCCCGGAGACGGCCGAGGCGTGGGTCGAGTGGGGCGATGCGCCGGACGTGGCGCGCCGCCTGCTGGACGAGGGCCGGGGCCTCATCTACGTCACCGGCCACATCAGCAACTGGGAGGCCTGCGGCTCGGCCTGGGCCGCGAAGGGCCTGGTGCGCGGCGCCATCGCCCGGCCGCTGGACAACCCGCACCTCGACCGCTGGGTCCGCTCGGTGCGCGAGGCGTCGGGGCAGGCCATCTGGGACAAGTTCGGCGCGCTCCGCGAGGCGCTGCGGACGCTGCGGGACGGCGGCGCGTTCGGTGTCCTCATGGACCAGGACGGCGGCAAGGACGGCGTCTTCGCCACCACCTTCTTCGGCCGGCCGTGCAGCACCTGGCCGACGGTGGCGGACCTCGCCATCCGCACCGGCGCGCCCATCCTCACCGCGTGCGTCCACCGGATCGCGCCGATGCGCTTTCGCGTCGCGCGCGCCCAGCCCTTCCGGGCCGACCCGGACGCCCCGGCCGCGGCCGCGCGCGTGCGCCTGCTGCAGCGCTGCAACGACGACCTGGAACTGCTCATCCGCCGGCAGCCCGAGCAGTGGCTCTGGCTCCACCGCCGCTGGAAGACCCAGCCGCCGGACCGATCCGGCGCTTGACCGACGGGACGCGCCATGCCCGACACGACGCCGCTCTGGAGACGCTTCTGCTTCTACCTCAACGTCGCGGGGTTGCGGCTGGCCACCGTCCCGTTCGCACAGAGCATCGCGGGGACGGATCGCCTGCCCCCGGAGCCCTACATCGTCGCGGCCAACCACCGCAGCCTCCTCGACGGTCCGCTGCTGGTGAACGAGTTCAACCGCATCCGCCGGCGCGCCATGCACATGATTGCCTTCCAGGAGCCGTTTTCCCACCCCTTTTACGGGCTGGTCCTGAAGGCCAGCGGCTGCATCCCCTTCGACCGGGGGGATCCCGCCAGCCGCGTGCACGTGCTGCGGGTGGCGCTCGGGTTCCTGGCGGCGGGGGAACCGGTGGGCGTCTTTCCCGAGGCGCACCTCAGCCGCACCGCTGTCATGCGCCGCGGCCGGCCCGGCGTGGCGCTCCTGGCGCTCGAGAGCGGCTGCCCGGTCGTGCCGGTGGGCCTCCGCGGCACCGAGCGGGTGCTCGAACCCGGCACCGGTCGCTTCCGGCCGCGGCGCGCCGGACGGCTGGAAGTCGGATTTCCGCTTGACTTCTCGGCCCGCAGAGCGCAGTTTCAAGAGGGGACGCCGGAGGAACGCGCCGCCACGGTCGCCGCGGTCACCGACGAGGTGATGCTGGCCATCGCCGCGCTCTCCGGGCAGTCCTATCCCCATGCCGGCAAACCTTTTGGCACCCGGCGACAACGACGGAGGCGGGATCGATGAGCAGCGCAGAGGAGCAGTTTGTCCTGCAGGAACTCCCCGACCGCAACATCTCGTTCCTGCGCGTATCCGGCGACCTGTCCTTCGAGGCGCGCAAGGACTTTGTCGAAAAGACCAGGCAGTTGCTGGCCAGCGATCAGGAAAAGCTGGTCGTCGACCTGACCCGCGTCGGCCACGTCTTCAGCGTCTACTTCGGCACCATCGCCGACGTCTCGCAGCAGGCAAACGCCGCCAACAAGCACTTCTCCGTCCTGGTCAGCGAACGCCTGGCCAAGCTCTTCACCCAGACCAACCTGGACCGCCTGATCAACGTCGTCGTGGTCGACGGCAAGTGATGAGACGGCGCGGACGCGTCCACCCTTCGCTCCGGCCGGTGGCCGCGCCGGTCGCTGTGGGAACGCCATGAACGAACTCGCCCTCGTCGACTGGCTGCAAAAGCGCATCGCCGGCGCGCCGGACGTCCTCCTCGGGCCGGGCGACGACTGCGCCCTCGTCGACCCCCAGGGCGCCGGGGCGCTGGCGATCACCACCGACACGCTCCTGGAAGGCGCCCACTTCCGTCCCGACGACGATCCGCGCGCCGTGGGGGAGAAGGCGCTCGCCGCCAGCCTCTCCGACCTTGCGGCCATGGGCTGCCGGCCGCGCTGGTGCGTGGCGGGGGTCGGCTGCCGCCGCGGGGCGGCCGCGGACTGGGCCGAACGGTTCGCCGACGGGGTCCTCGCCTGCGCGGCGCGGCACGGAATTGCGCTCGTCGGCGGCGACGTCACCCTCGGGGACGGGCCGGTTTCCATCACCGTCACCGCCGTCGGCTCGCCCTTTCCGGGCGGACCGGTCCGGCGCGCGGGCGCACGGGCGGGCGATGTGCTGGCCGTCACCGGGCGGCTGGGCGGATCGCTGGCGGGGCGGCACCTCTCGTTCACGCCGCGGCTCCGCGAGAGCGAGCACCTCTGTGCCGCCGGGGCGGTCCACGCGATGATGGACCTCTCCGACGGGCTCGCGCTCGACCTCCGCCGCCTCTGCCGCGCCTCCGGGGTCGGCGCCGTCGTGGAGGCGGCCGCCCTGCCCGTCCACGACGACGCCCGCACCGCCGCGGACGGCCGCTCGCCCGCGCTCCACGCGCTCACCGACGGCGAGGACTTCGAGCTCCTCTGCGCGGTCGCTGCGGATCGCTGGACCGAACTCGCGGCCGGCTGGCCGTTTGCCGAGGTGCCGTTCACCGCGGTCGGACGATGCGTCCCCGTTGCGGAGGGATTGGCGCTCATGGGCGCCGACGGCAGCCGTACCGACTGGCCGGAGGGAGGCTATGTCCACGACGATGCATGAGCTCACCACCGACAGCGCCGACGCCACCCGCGCGGTCGCCGAGCGCATCGGCCGCCGCTGCCGGGGCGGCGAGGTCATCTGCCTCGAGGGGTCCCTCGGGGCGGGGAAGACCTGCTTCACCCAGGGGCTGGCGCGCGGGCTGGACGTGCCGCCGGCCCTGCCGGTCACCAGCCCCACCTTTGTTCTCCACGCCGTCTACCCGGGGCGGCTGGAACTCCACCACCTCGACGGCTACCGGCTCCGGGACGCGCCGGATGCGGCGGCGCTCGGCTTTGACGAAGCGTTCGAGGCCCCCGGCACCGTTGCCGCGGTGGAATGGCCCGCTTTCCTGGACGCCATCCTCCCGCCCCGGCGGCTCGTCATCCACTTCGAGCCGCTGGAGGGCGACCGGCGCCGGCTCTGCTTCGCCGTGCCGCACCCGGACGACGAAAAGCATGCCGAACTCATTGATGGCATGTGAGTTAAGACTCGAATCAGCCGCAATCGGATGCCTGCGCTTGATCCCGCTGTCCCGCCCCCTATAATCGTCGGTTCACACGACATGGATCCGGGCCAACGCACCGGATCCGGTGATCCCCAACCCCGTCCGGCGCGCGTCCGGACCGGACCGAAGGAGAACGGCGATGGCGAAGCAGGAAGTGCGACTCCCGGATTTGAAGGAAGCTTCGGGCGACGACGAGGCCGGCGACGCGGCGAAGATCTCGTTCGTCTATGTCGACGCGGGCGACGCGGTGGACGAGGGCGACGACCTGGTGGAGATGGTGACCGACAAGGCCACCTTCAACGTCCCGGCCCCCGCCGCCGGCACCGTGGAGTCGATCCATGTCAGCGAAGACGACGAGGTGAAGACCGGCGACCTGCTGATGGTGCTCGAAACGCCCTGACCGCGCACACCCCGCCGCCGATCCGGAGGTTTCCGGATCAGTCGCGTCGGCGGGGCGTCACCTCGAGATCCGGTTGCGTCCCGCCGAGTGCTGCCAGCCGGCGGGTGCTTTCCAATGCGATGAGTGTCTCCAGGCCTTTGCGTACCAGTGCCGCTTCGTCCCGGATCCCTGTCAGGAAGGCCGCCCGGTCCAGAAGCGAACCTTCGATGTCCAGTGTTGTTCGCACGATCGGTTCCATTCTGTCTGCACAGGCACAAATCGGCTCGATCCCCCGACCGGTTCAATACGCCCCGTGCCGGACGGCGGCTTCGAAGAAGGCGACGGCGTTCTTCAGCGGCACGTCCTCGGTCAGCACCTGGCTGGCCCCGAGGATGTAGCCCCCGCCGGGCGCGAAGATGTCGAGGCAGCGCCTCACCTCCTCCTCCACGTCGTGCGGGGTTCCCTGCACCAGGACGCCCGGCTGGTCGACCCCGCCGACGAAGCTGAGACGGTCGCCGTAGAGGCGCTTGAGCTCCGCCTGGTCGTTGCCCTTCACGTACCCAGGCACCGGGTCCCAGAGGTCGACGCCGATCTCGATCAGGTCCTCCAGCACCGGGCGGCAGCACCCACAGCAGTGGAACCAGATGATGAGGCCCTGCTCCCTGGCCAGCCCGAAGATGCGGGCGAGTTGCGGCTTGTGGAACGCGCGCCAGCTGTCGGGCGCGAGGTGGGGCGCGTCGTTGGACCCGATCTCGTCGCCGCAGCGGAAGAGGTCGGCCCCGCCGTCGGCGGCGGCGATCCAGCGTCGGTTCCACTCGACGAAGAAGTCGCCCATGCGCTCCATGTAGGCGGTGCAGAGTTCGGGTTCGACGAGCGGGTCGATGACCGCCTGTTCGTAGCCCCGCAGGTTGATGGCGTGCTGGAGGCCGCAGCCCCCCTCCCCGACGGCGACGAGCCGGTCGTCGTCGCGCACCGCCCGGCAGCGGTCGGCGATCTCCGCGTAGTCCCACCAGTCGGCTTCCGGCCAGCGGTACCGGTCGAGGTCTTCCACCGTCTCGGCGAAGGCGAGCGGCAGGTGGCGCTGGTGGCTGTCGATGCCGAACGGGTCGCACCGCGTCCCGTCCTCCAGCGTCACCGGTTCCGGGCCGGCGTAGCGCGGCGCGACATAGGACTCCGAGAAGATGGAGAACGCCTCGATGTCGAGCGCGTCGAAGAGGGCGCGCCGCCCCTCCACCCCGTAGTGGGCGCAGAGGGCGCGGGTCACGCCCTCGTGGGCATCGTAGCCGACCGGGACGCGGTCGGGTTCCTCGTGGCGGAGTGCGGTGAGCAGGCGTTCGCGGCGGGTCATGGCGTTCCTTTCCGCGTGGCCCCCGCGCGACGCGGGGGCGGGACGACAGAAGACCGGCAACGGCACGGCGGCATCCGGAGCCGCCCGCGCCCGCGCTCCATCTTGCCGCCCGCCGCCGGCAGGTCAAGCCGAACCTCCCGGCCGCTGGCGGTCCCGCGATCCGATTCCGTCCCCGCCGGTCCGGACGCGGGCCTTGCCATGCGGCGCGGCGGCGGATAGGATGGCGGACCGAGCGGTGCGCGCCCGGGTATGCCGGGCGCCGAGCGGAGGAACGGCATGAGCGAATCCCTGGATCGCGACGCGGCCGCGCGCCTCGTCCGCGACATCGTCGCCACCTACGACGACGCCCGCGGCATCAACCACCTCGCGGGCCTCCCCATCCCCGACGGCAAGGCCATCATCGGTGCGGTCGAGGATCTGCGCTTCATTCTCTTCCCCGGCTTCACCGACTCCCGGCCCGTCGACCGCACCAACATCGAGTTCGTGGTCGGCGACCTCCTCACCCGCGTCTACACCGTCTTCCGCCGCGAGATCGAAACGGCGCTGCGTTACCGCTGCGCGCTCGACCAGTGCCCCGAGGGGCACTGCGGCGCGGTGGCGCACCGGATCGCGACCGAACTGCTCGAGGCCATCCCCCGCATCCGCGAGACGCTGAAGACCGACGTCGAGGCCGCCTTCCGCGGCGACCCGGCGGCGAAGAGCTTCGACGAGATCATCCTCGCCTACCCCGGGATCCGCGCGATCTGCATGCACCGCATCGCGCACGAGCTCTACGCTGCCGACGTCCCCCTCGTGCCGCGCATCATCGCCGAGCACGCCCACAGCCTCACCGGGATCGACATCCACCCCGGCGCGCGCATCGGGCAGTACTTCTTCATCGACCACGGCACCGGCATCGTCGTGGGCGAGACCGCCGTCATCGGCGAGAACGTGAAGATGTACATGGGCGTCACCCTCGGCGCGCTCGCCCCGGCCAAGGGGCAGGTCCTCCGCGACGCCCGCCGCCACCCCACCATCGAGGACGACGTCACCCTCTACGCCGGCGCCACCATCCTCGGCGGCGACACCGTCATCGGCCAGGGCAGCACCGTCGGCGGCAACGTCTGGCTCACCCACAGCATCCCGCCGGGCACCAAGGTCGTCCTGGGCGACCCCGACCTCGTCATGCTGGAAAAGAAAGCCGCCCCCGCACCCGCCGCGAAGGATGCCGGCGGGGCCCCCGCCGCCGCCGACACCTCCCGCGCCGCGGCGTGGTCGTGCCCCGGCGCGCGGGACTGCACGCGCACCCCTTGCCCGCGGCCCGGGACGGACGGGGCCGCCGGATGAACCGCGCCGGGCGCCCCACCCCGTCCTCCGCCTCCACGGGCGCCCCGGCCGGCGAGGTCACCATCCGCCCGGTCCGCGACAGCTTCTTCGGATCCGAGGTCGATGCGGCGGTCGCGCTTTACAACCGCGCCCACGAGGGGCTGCACGGCTTCTTTCCGCCCACGCCGCGCCGCCTCCGCCGCCGCGCGCCCGAGGGCCCTCCCTTCCAGCCCGACCTCTTCCTCCTCGCCGAAGCCGGCGGCCGGCCGGTCGGGCTCGTCCACGCCGCCGCCCTCGGCGCGCCCTGCCACGAGGACGGCGGGGTGGTGGAGCTCCTTGCCGTCGACCCCGACCACCGCGGCCAGGGGATCGGCGGGCTCCTCCTCGACGCCGCGCTCGGCCGGCTCGCGCGGCGCCGCCCGCCGGTCATCGACGGGGGCGGGGCGTTCCCGTTCAGCCCGTTTTACGCCACCCTCCTCGACGGGTCCGAACGCAGCGGCATCCCCGCCGAGAGCGCAGCGGCGCTCCGCCTGTTTCTCCGCCGCGGGTTCCGTGCGGTGCGCGAGAGCCTGGTCATGCGGGCCGACCTCGCCGGCCTCCCTCCCGCCGACGCGCACGACGCCGGGCTCACCCTCCGCCAGCGCCCCCCGGAGGGCACCTGGCTCGACCACGTCTTCCGCGGCTGGGAGCTGTTCGACAGCTCGCTCACCGACGGCCGGCGGCTGCGGAGCCGCGCCATCTTCGGCCACATGCCCGACCTCTCCGCCCGCGAGGGCCGGACGATCTTCGCCGTCTTCGGCGTCCACACCCCCGAGGATCAGCGCGGCCGGGGCTACGCGACCGAGCACTTCCGCCGCCTCCTGCCGCACCTGAAGAGCCGCGGCGCCGACCTCGCCGAGCTCCACGTCTACGCCGACAACGAGCCGGCCGTCCGCCTCTACCGCAGCGCCGGATTCCACGAAGTCCACCGCACCGTCATGCTCCGCCGCCGCGGCGCCTGACCCG
>CAZKKD010000040.1:0-17025 GCA_964553265.1 uncultured Planctomycetales bacterium
GCCGAGCGCCGGCAGGCCGCGGTCTGGGAGCGCCGGGGGATGGAAGGCGTCTTCGCCGAGGTTTCGCGCCGGCACGCCAGCCTCTGGGCGGACCTCGTCGCCCTCGGCGAACAGCCGCCCCGGGCGGTGCGGCGGCTGCGCACGTTTGTCCGCGACCTGGAACGCATCGACACCACCGGCTGCCCGGCCCGCTTTGCCTACGGCGTCGACGAGGTTTGCGGCATTGCCGATCACGCCGCGGACGCCCTCGCGGATGGTCACGAAACCGACTATTACCGCCGCCTGGAAGAGCTCACCGTCGCGGTGGGCCGCCTGCCGGAGCTCATGGACCTGCTCCGCGCCGAACCGGTGGACCTGGAAGCGGTGGTGGAGGGCGAGTTCGAGCCGCCCCCGCCGTTCGAGGCCGCGGCGCGGGAGCTGGGGCTGCATCCGCTCGGCATCGCGCGCGCCGACGGGGTGGCGGCGGTGCTCTGGCGCGTCGAGCGGCTGGCCGACGGCCGCCTCGCCGCCACGTGGCTGGTCCGCAGCGAATCGGGCCGGGCCATCGACGGTGGCGTGGCGAGTGCGGAAGCGCCGGGCCTGCTGCGGGGCGACCGGCACACCGCCACCGCGGCGGCGGCCGCGCCGGTGGGGTGGCTCACCGTCGAGGGACGGGACCTCTATCCGCCCGAGGGGGCGCTCCTCTTCCGGCAGATCTTTCCGGCCGCCGCGGTCCGGACCCCGGCCAGGCTGACGCTCTCGCTGCGGCTTTTCTTCGCCGGCAACGGGGAGAAGGAACTCCGCTTCGCCGTGCCCGAGGTCGCCGTCCCCGACGCCGGAAAGGAGCCTTCATGACCTCGCCCGCCATCGACCCGGACACCCTCGCCCGCGTCACCGCGCGCCTGGACGCCTTCACGCCCGAAATGGTGGAGCTCCAGCGTATCCTCACCGCCATCCCCGCGCTCGGCCCCGTGAACGGGGGGCAGGGCGAGTGGGCCAAGGTCGAACGCCTGGCCGCCTGGCTCCGCGAGCACGGCCTCGACGAGCAGGAGCGGATCGATGCCCCCGACCCCGACGCCGAAGAAGGCCTGCGGCCCAACCTGGTCGCCCGCCTGCCGGGCCGCCGGACCGATCGCACCCTCTGGATCATGACGCACACCGATGTCGTCCCGCCGGGCGACCCCGCGGGATGGGAGACCGATCCCTGGACCCTGGTCGAACGGGACGGCCGCCTCTACGGCCGCGGCGTGGAGGACAACCAGCAGGGGCTCGTGGCCAGCGTCTTCGCCGCGCGGGCCCTCGTGGCGGAGGGGCTCGCCCCCGCGCGGACGCTGGGCCTGCTCTTCTGCGCCGACGAGGAGACCGGCTCGCGCCACGGACTCGGCCACGTGCTGAAGACGCGGCCGGACCTCGTGGGCCCGGACGACCTCGTCGTCGTCCCCGACGCGGGCCAGCCCGACGGGCGCATGATCGAGATCGCCGAAAAGTCGGTCCTCTGGATGCGCTGCACCGTGCGCGGCCGCCAGTGCCACGCCAGCCGCCCCGACGACGGGCTGAACGCCGCGCGCATCGGCGCGGACCTCCTGCAGCGCCTCGACCGCGAGCTCCACGAGCGCTTCAACGAGGCCGACCCGCTCTTCCTGCCGCCGGAGTCGACCATCGAGCCGACGCGCCGCCTCGCCAACGTGCCGAACGTCAACACCGTGCCGGGGGAAGACGTCTTTTACCTCGACTGCCGGATCCTTCCGGTCTACGACCCGGCCGACGTCCTGGCCGCCGCGGCAGCCATCGGCGACGCGGTCGCGGCCGAGACCGGCGCCACGATCCGCTGCGAGGCCGACGTCTGCCAGGTCGCACCGCCCCCGACCTCCGCGGAGGCGCCGGTGGTCCGCGCGCTTGCCGCCGCGGTACGCGACGTCGTCGGCGTCGAGGCCGAACCCCGCGGCATCGGCGGCGGCACCGTGGCCGCCTGCTTCCGCCGGCGCAACCTGCCGGCGGCGGTCTGGGGCAGCATCGATCAGATGGCGCATCAACCCAACGAGTACTGCGTCCTCGCGCAACTGGTCCGCGACGCCAAGGTTTTCGCCCACGTCGCGCTGCAGGACGGATAGGCGCGCCGCGCCGACGGGGCTTCCGCCGGCGCGACGCACCCCATGACAGTGAAGGTGAACGCACGCATGGATGCCGCACAGCACCCCCAGCCGGTTCTGCTCCTCCTCGAGGACTCCGAAGCGTCCCGACGTGCGCTGCGGTGCGACCTGGAGGGGGACGGGTACACGACCTTTCTCGAAGCCGCCACCGCCGCCGAGGCGGAAGCGTTGCTGGCCGAACGCACGCCGGACCTGATCCTCCTCGACCTCCTGCTGCCGGACGCCGACGGGGTGGACCTCGTGCGCGCCTGGCGTACGCGTGACGCACTGGCCGCCACGCCTGTCATCGTCGTCACCGATGCCGGCGCCGACACGGAGGCGAAGCGCTGTTTCGACGCCGGGGCCGACGACTTTCTGCGCAAGCCGTGGCAGCCGCTGGAGATCTGCGCCCGCGTCCGGGCCCACCTCGCGCGCTACCGGGCGGAGGCGCGTCTCCGCCGCCTGGAGACCGTCTTCTCCGCCACGCAGGAGATGGCCGATATCGGGGGCTGGGAATGGGATGTCGAGGCGGACGAACTGCTCTGGACCGACCAGGTGCACGAGATCATCGAGACCCCGCCCCACCACCAACCCACGGTGGAGGAAACGCTCGGCTGCTATCCGGCGTCGATGCGCGACCGCATCCGCAGGTTTCTGCAGGACGCGGTCGAGACGGGGACCCCCTTCGAATTCGAAAGCCCGTTCACCACCCTCCAGGGCCACCGCATCTGGGTCCGGACGATGGGGCGGGCGCTGCAGCACGATGGCCGGACGGTGAAGCTGTGGGGCACCTTCCAGGAAATCACCGACGAGGTGGAGATCCGCAACGCCCTGGAGACGCAGCAGGAGCGTCTGCAGCTCGCCCTCGAAGCGGCGAGCGACGGGGTCTGGGACTGGCGGGTGCAGACCGGCGACGCCTACCTCAGCCCGCGGTGGTACGACATGCTCGGCTTCGCCCCGAACGAGTTGCCGCCCACGATGGACACCTTCCGGGGCCTGGTGCATCCCGAGGACAGCGCTGCGGTCGAGGCCCGCCTCCGGGCGCACCTGGAGACCGGCGCCGACTTCGAGATCGAATACCGCATGCGCACCAAGGGGAAGGACTGGATCTGGGTGCTGAGCCGTGGGCGCGTGGTGGAGCGCGACGAGGAGGGCCGGCCCGTCCGCATGGTGGGGACCAATGCCGACATCACCGCCCGCAAGGAAGCGGAAGAGGAGCGCGATCGCCTCTTCGACCTCTCCATCGACATGCTCTGCGTCGCCGATGTCGAAGGACGTTTCCGCCAGGTCAACCCCGCCTGGAGCCGGACGCTCGGCTGGACGGAGACGGAGCTGCTCGACTCCCCGTACCTGGATCTCGTGCACGAAGAGGATCGCGAGCCCACCGTCGCATCCATGCAGCAACTCGCCGAGGGGCGGCCCATCATCGGCTTCGAAAACCGCTACCGCCACCGCGACGGCTCGTACCGGTGGATCTCGTGGAATACCTTTCCGTTCCCGGACCGCGGCCTTGTCTTCGCGGTTGCGCGGGACGTCACCATCCACAAGGAATACCAGGACCGTCTCGCCTACGACGCGAGCCACGACCTCCTGACCGACGTCTACAACCGGGGGTACCTGCTCGACGAACTCGTGCACCAGTTCGCGGCCGCCAGGCGATACGCACAGCCGCTGACGTTCTGCCTGTGCGACCTGGATCATTTCAAAAACGTCAACGACACCCACGGCCACCAGACCGGCGACGTCGTCCTGGCCCGCTTCGCCGGCATCCTGCGCGCCTGCGTGCGCGACGCCGACCTGGTGGGGCGCTACGGCGGCGAGGAGTTTGCCATCGTCTTCCCCAGCACCGCGGCCGCCGGGACGGCCCGCTCGGTCGAACGCGCCCTGTCCGAACTGTGCGCCTACCCCTTCCGCAGCCAGTCCGACGAAGCCTTTCACGTGACCGCCACCTTCGGCGTGGCCGAAGTCACCGAGGAGATGTCCGACAGCGAGGCCCTCATCGCTGCGGCCGACCGCGCCCTCTACGACGGCAAGCGCGCCGGCCGCAACCGGGTGGTTGCGGCCTGACGGCTCGCGCCTCCACCGCGCGGCGGCGTTCCGTCCTTTCCTTCCCGGGGGAACCGGCGATCGCTCGTTCGCATCGGGGGCCGGAGGCTGCGATCCACCTTCGCGGGTGACGCTCCACATCGGAACAGCCCCGGCCCGCCGGCGCATCTTGACAAAGCGCGTCCGGCGTGCCATAGTCCCCGTCGGGCGGCGGTCCCGCGCGGACCGGCCCCCTCCAGGCCGAAGTGGCGGAATGGCATACGCGCGGGTTTCAAAAACCCGTATCCTCACGGGTGTGTGGGTTCGAATCCCACCTTCGGCACCAAAACTTCGACGCAGACGGCATAACCTGCATCTTCGGGATGGGTTGCGCCGTCTGCCTTGGGAAGCCCCGGCCCCTTTGCTCCCAGAGGCACTGGCCGCCGGTCTGTCCGTTCCGCTCCTTCGCTGCCCGGACAGAAGTTGCGGGCTACCGGCGGGACTGCCGGGAGATTGGAGTGGGGCCTCTTTCAGCCTTCGTGACGCCCCGGCTCCTGGTGGTTCGGGGGGAAGATCAGCGGAGTGTGCCCCTTTCGATGAAGTGCAGGGGACTTGCCGCCGGGCTCCGCAGCAGCGGTCGGCATCGGGCAGACGAATGGCGCGAATCAGGGGGAATGAAAACATTTTCCTTGCCTGCCGATAGTTGTCGGTAAAAAGGCCAACAGGGAGGCGCCGGCATGGACAAACGGACCCAGGCGCGGGTGGAGGCGCAGGCGGCGATCTTCAAGGCGCTGGCGCACCCGACGCGGATCTTTGTCGTGAATGAACTGGCCCGGGGCGAGCGGTGCGGTTGCGAATTGACCGAACGGATCGGTGCGGACAAGTCCACCGTAAGCAAGCATCTCTCGCTGTTGAAGCAGGCCGGGATCATCGCGGACGAAAAGCGCGGCAACCGGGTTTTTTATTCGCTCCGGGCGCATTGCGTGCTCAACTTCATGGCCTGCGTCGAAGGCATGCTGGAGGCGAAGCTCAAGAGACTGGTTGCGATGCACGGGCAAGGCGGCGTGCGCGACCGCTGATGAGTCAGTCCCCTTGCTTCGCTTCCGGTGTGGCTGCGTCCGGCAGAAGCCCGGCGTCGAGCAAATCCACGGTCAGGGCCGTCCCTCGAACCTTGGCGATGCCGTGGAGATTCTCCTCAACCCTCGCCTCTCAGTACAGTTGTTTCAGCCGTTCCGGACGGATGCCGATGCGGTGACCGAGCAGGATGGTCTGGTTGATCAGCATGGTCCGAAGGACGCCCTTCCTTTGCCAGCGCGACGCCGAGGTGCGCACCCGCAAGGGAGCGACGACGACCCGGCCGGCGCGACGGGCGCTGCGGACGAGCTCCAGGTCTTCCAAAAACGGCTGGGACGGGAAGCGGCCAAGGGCCACAAAGCGGGATCGCGTCAGGAAGAGGGCTTGATCCCCATAGGGGAGTGAACGCCATCGGCTGCGCCAATTCGCCAACCATTCGACGATGCGGAGACGAAGGCCGGCGGCGCCGATCCCCAGTTCAAACGCGCCGAGGCTGACGTCGGCCCGGGCGAGGACGGGATGGATCGCGGCAGCATAGTGCTCGGGCAACACCGTATCCCCATGCAGGAACAGCAGTCGGTCTGTGGTGGCGAGGTCCGCGCCCGCGTTCATCTGTCCGGCCCGGCCCCGCGGGGCGCGCACAACGGTCGCGCCTCTGCGACTGGCGATAAGCATGGTGTCGTCTTCGCTGCCGCCGTCCGCGACGATTGCTTCCGCATCCGGCTGCGCATGCACGCTCGCCAGCACCTCCGGTATCGTGTCCGCGCAATTCAGTGTCGGGATGATGACGGAGAGTGTGGGGCTGCGGCGTTCCGTTTTCGCGCCGGCCTTCCACCGGACAACGTCTTCCGGCCGGTCAATGTCGGGCAGGCGGGGCAACAGGGCCAGGCTCCGACCACTCGCCTCGAGGCGCCTGCGGGTGGTTTCGAATACGGTGGCGGTGCTCCATTCCATGTCCCGAAAGAGATCCGGGTGCTGGGCGGAGAGGCCGATGAGCGTGTAGCCGCCGTCCTCCGCGGGACCGAGCACGGCGCCGTGTGTCGCCAGGGCGGAGAAGGCGTGCCGGAGATGATGCGTCTGCAGAAAGGGGCAGTCGATCCCGATCAGTACGACGCGTTCGCAGCCTTCGGTGAAAGCATCGGCGAAGGCGTTCTCCATGCGTTCGCCGAGATCGCCGCCGGCCTGCTCCCGGTAGCGCAGGTCGCTTCCCAGCCAGGCCTGGAAACGGTCTGCCGGCCCGCCGGTGATGCGCACCTCGACGTCGCAGCCGGTTTGTCCGCGGGCATCTCGAGCCAGGGAGGCGGTCTGTTCCGTCCATTCGCGTTGCAGCGCCGCAGCGCATTCCGCTCCGAAGTGCGGGATAAGGCGGGTCTTGGTCCTGCCCGGCTCGGGGTAGCGCGTGAAGACGATCAGCCGCTGGGTTACCGGCGCCATGCAAGCCACCGTTTGAGCAGGCCAGCCACGAAGGGCGTGAGGCGGGTGCGGCTGTAGGCGTCGCCCGCCTTCCTGATCGCCTCGGCCTGCGTGGGATAGGGGTGGATCGCCCCGGCGACGGCGCCGAGGCCGCCCTTGCCGGCCATGGCGACGGCCAACTCCCCGATCATGTCGCCGGCGTGGCGGTGGACCACGGTCGCGCCCAGGATCCCGTCGCCGTTCTGTTCCGCATGCACCTTGACGAATCCCTCGGGCTCTCCGTCGGCAACGGCACGGTCCACCTCGGCGAACGGGATGGTGAAGGTGCGGTAGGCCGCACCGCTTTCCTCCAATTCATGCGGATATGTTCCGACATGGCCGATCTCCGGGTCGGTATAGGTGCACCAGGGAATGGTCAGGTCGGTCACGCGCTTGCGGCCCAGAAAGAGCGCGTTCTGGATCGCCATGCGCGCCATGGCGTCGGCGGCGTGGGTAAACTTGTAGCGCGAACAGACGTCCCCGGCCGCGAGGATGTTCGGATTGGCGGTGCGCAGGCGGTCGTCCACCTCGACGCCCCGGCGCGTGTCGTATTGAACTCCGGCCTTCTCCAGCGCCAGGCCGTCCACGTTCGGTGCCCGCCCCGTGCTGACCAGAAGCGCATCGGCCTCGACAGTCTGTTCGCCGTCGGAGGATTTCAGGTGCAGGCGCAAATCGGACGCCGCCTTTTCCACGCGCGTGGTCGTGGCATTGAGGCAGAGGTCGATCCCTTCACGGAGAAACGCCTGCTGAATGATTTCGGCCGCATCCGCGTCTTCCCGGTCGAGAATATGCGCTCCCTTGTGAATCAGCGTCACGTCCGAACCGAATCGACGAAAAGCCTGCGCCAGTTCGCAGCCGATGGGCCCCGCCCCGAGTACGGCCAGGCGGCGCGGCAATTCGGTCAGGGAAAAGACGGTTTCATTGGTGAGGCAGGGGGCGGCGTCAAGCCCTTCGATGGGCGGAATGAACGGATGCGTGCCGGTACAGATGACGGCTTTGCGAAAGGGCAGTGTGGCTCCCGCGACCTCGACGGAGGCCGCGTCCCGGAAGCGGCCGGGGCCGAGGAAGACGTCCACGCCGAGTTCGGTGTACCGTGCGACCGAATCCTGCCGGGCGATGCTGGCCCGCAGGCGTCGCATGCGTTCCATCACGGCGGGAAAGTCCACTTCCACCTCGCCGGTGATGCGAAGGCCGAAGTCGTTTGCAGTGCGCGCGTCGTGCGCCGCTCTCGCGGAGGCGATGAGGCACTTGGACGGTACGCAGCCCACAGTCAAGCAGTCGCCGCCCATGAGGCGCCGCTCCACCAAGGCGACCTTTGCGCCGAGGCCGGCCGCGCCGGCGGCGCTCACCAGTCCGGCCGGTCCCGCGCCGATAACGACCAGATCGTACCGCTCCGCAGGGGAAGGATTGGTGTACGCCCCGGGGTGAAGGTGGTCCATGAGCGCCCGGTTGTGTTCGTCCTCCGGAAGGACGTTACCCGCCTGCCGCTCCATCCGCTTCTCCCGGTTGCTGGTGTTCGAGCAATGTCTCGCCTGCCGTATCGCGCAGGGATTTGCGTGCAATGCGGGTGATGACCGCCGTCGCCGCGATGGTGGCGACGAGCCCCGCGCCCAGAAACACATAGTATTCGACACCGCGTTCGGGTTTGGCCTCGCCGGCGACCTTCGCAAGGCTTCCGGCGGCAAACCCATAATAGACATACAGGAGCGTCCCCGGAAGCATGGCGAAGCCGGCCAGAACGAAGTCCTTGAAATGCACACCGGTCAGTCCCAGCGCAAAGTTCAGGAAATTGAAGGGAAAGATCGGTGAGAGGCGCAGAAGCGCCATGATTTTCAGGCCTTCGCGGCCAAGCGCGGCATCCATGCGCGAAAAGCGCGGATCGCCTGCGATGCGGGCCCTGACCCAACCGCGTGCCAGGTAGCGGCTGATCAAAAACGCTCCGCACGAACCCAGCATGGCCGCAACGAAGGTGTACAGTACCCCCCAGCCGAGGCCGAAGAGCGCCCCGGCCGCGAGTGTCAGGATGGACCCCGGCACCGCCACCAGGGTCAGCGAAGCATACAGCAGGATGAAAGCGGTCGGGCCCCACGGCCCCAGGTCGGCAATCCAGTGTTGCGCCCGTTTCAACTGCGCGCCCAGGTCGAAATAGGTCGACGCGCCGATGGCGCAGGCGACGATGAGGAGAAGAAGCGCTGGACGAGCCCAGGAGGCCCTGGCCGGCGGAGGTGTTTCCGCATTGGGCGGTTCGGGGTCTGCCATATTGCTGATCCGCTTTCGTCAAAAACGTCCCGCAGGAGGAGTTCTCTCTACGCCAACGCGCCACCGCAGGAGGACCCCGCTCCGGCCGTGCACCCGTAGCAGTGATCGTCGGTGACGATCACTCGGCCGCACAGACGGCGGGCATCAAAGTCGCGGATGTGGTTCGGCGCCTCGTGGTGGACTGTCATCCCGAGAGCGAGATTGAAATCGCAATCGTACAGCCGGCCGTCCCAGTCCACGCAGACCTGGTGGCGGCACATCAGTCCCGGCACCGTCTCGGGATTGAAGGCCCCGCGCAGCGTCTCCAGGTAACCCGCCCTTTCGCCTTCCTGGTGCAACTCCTCTCCGAATCGGCCGATGGGCAGGTTGGTGATGGTATAGAGATGCGTGAACTCGATGCCGTGGCGTTCCCGCAATTCTTTCCGGTACGCCGCCTCCAGGTCCGCCTGCGGGCCGGGCAGGAAGGCCCCGCCCGGGTTGTAGGCCAGCGCGAGAGGCAGCCCGCCTTCGCTGCCGTACCCGTTCCGGTTGAGAACGCGCAGGCACTCGATGCTCTTCTCATAGACGCCCTCGCCGCGCTGGGCCCGGACGTTCTCCTCCAGATAGCACGGCAGGGACGCAACCAGTCCGACCGCATTCGCCGCAAACAAATCGATCAACGAAGGACGCGCCAGCAATGCCACAAGGTTCGTGCGGACCTGCAGGGCGCGTCCGGCATCGCGTACGCCGTCAAGAAGGAACGGCAGGTTTTCGTTCAACTCCGGTGCGCCGCCCGTGATGTCCACAAGCCCGAAGGGATGGGATTGAACCGCCGCAAGGATGTCTTCCATGACAGCAAGCTCCATCACCTCGCTGCGATGCGGGCCGCAGGAGAGGTGGCAGTGCCTGCAGCCGAGATTGCACAATCGTCCCACGTTGACCTGCAGGATGTCCAGCGTCTCGCTCCGGATCGGCGCGGCAACGCACTCGGCAAACGACACGGCACTGCTCATTCCTGTTTCTCCTTCCCGTTGTCAACATCCGCGTTCTCCTGCGCGATGCGCACGAACGCCTCTTCTACGCGTTTGAAGGAATCCACGACCTCAGGATCGAAATGGTTTCCCCTGCCTTCCAGGATGATGCCCTTTGCCTTTTCGTGCGAAAAGGCCTCCTTGTACACCCGTTTACTGATCAGGGCGTCATACACGTCAGCCAGGGCCATGAGCCGCCCGCTCAGGGGAATGGCGTCGCCCGCCAGACCATGGGGGTACCCGGAACCGTCCCACTTTTCATGGTGCGTCAGGGCGATCTCCCGGGCCAACGCCAGGAACGAAGACCTGCCCAGCCGCTCCTCGGCCCAGCGCAGGGCCTCGTTGCCATAGAGGGTATGCCGCTTCATCTCCTCAAACTCCTCGGCGGTGAGTTTGCCGGGCTTGAGAAGGATCTGATCCGGCACCCCGACCTTGCCGATGTCGTGGAGAGGAGCGGATCGATACAGGAGATCAACGGTCGCCTCGTCGAGGGCGTCGCGATGGCGCGGATCGGCGCGTCGATCCGCGGCCAGCGCTTTGACGTAAAGGCGGGTGCGCTCAAGGTGGGCGCCGGTTTCGGGGTCGCGCGTTTCCGCAAGCGCGGCCAGCGACTGGAACGTTACGTCCTGCGTAAGCTGCAATTCTTCGGTGCGGGCGCGGACGCGTTCTTCCAGATTCCGATTGGCATCCCGCAGCAAGGCGTCGCGGTGCTCCCGGTCATACTGGACCGACCCGAGCGTAAAGACCGCGTACCAGGTTCCGATGCCCATGAGCAGAGACAGCACCACACCACCACCGAAGCCTGCATACGGAGCGGTCATGCCCAGCGCACTCCACAGCAGGAGAACCGCCCCGACCAGCACGCCCGCCCAGGGAGCGGCCGCAAAGAGGGCGCGGTGGTCGCGAGCGCGGCCAAAGCGGTTGACGAAGATGTTGACCACATGGGTGAAGAAGAGCTCGCAATAGGCGTAGTCCACCTCGTATCGTCTCTCGTCCACGCGGTACCGCATGAGAGCGCAGAATTTGTGAAAGCCTGCCCCGCCCTTCATCAAGCCGGCCAGCACCCCCGGGGCCCAGGTGTCCGGGATCGGTCCCGGTTCGGGCGGGGCGTCCTGGAGTCGGTCTTGGACATGGAGCAGCGTCAGGATGGCTTCGACGACCTGGTTGCTTTCCAGGCGGGCGGAGAGGCGCACGGAATCGACAGGAACAGCCCGGAGCGTTGCGGAGAGCTTTTGCGTGTTCGGGAGAATCCGAGCCGGTTCCCGCCGATGCTCCCGCAGCACCAAAGCCTCTTCCGTGCAGTCGAGGACAACAGATTCCACGCCCTGATCCTGAAGGCCGGGAAAGACATCTTCCTCCAGGTGGGCGCCAAGATAGGCGGCCTCGGAAACGGCTTCCCGATGTCGCCGCGCAAGCACCAGGAAACGTGCCCGCACATAGAGACTGAGGTAGATCCTGCGCATTATGGGCATGGATGCCGGCGCCTCGCTCATTCCGCCTTCCTCCTGTGCGAACCGCGTCGCCCCCCGCTGCTCTTCAGCATGACACGGAGGGAATCAAGGCAGGCGCGAAACGGTCCGTCGGCTTTGGAGAGGCGGGAGAGCATGATGCCGCCTTCGACGGTGCTCACCACCACGCGGGCCAGGTCGCGTGCCCCGCGGTCGGTGCGGAACCGGCCTGCCGTCTGACCGGCGGAAATCACCGCGGCGACTTTGCCGATCCACTCGTCGAACACCTCGCGAACCCGATCCGTATATTCCGGGTTGGTGTCGCTCATCTCCAGCGCGGTATTCCCCCACAGGCAACCGCCCTTGAAACCGGTGTCGTCGTGTTTGCGCAGGGCGGCCGCAAAAAACCGCTCCAACGCATCTTCGGGATCCTCCACGCCAAAGGCAGCATCAAGAAACGACATGAAGCCTTCGCGACCCCGGCGCAGAATCTCCAGGCCGAGTTGCTCCTTGCTCTCGAAGTGGTGATACAGCGTTCCCTTGGTCACGCCGGCGGTCGTCAAAATATCCCCCACCGAGGTCGCATGGAACCCGCGCACCTGGATCAGTGAAGCTGCTGCATCCAGAATCCGTTGCCTGGTGTCCGCGCCCTTCATGGGGGTCTTCCTCGTGCGGTGTTTTTCGATTGCAACAGACCGACCGGTTGGTATGGTAGGCCATGTCGGAGCTGTCTGCAAGCAAATTGCGCGGCCCGGGGATGCCTTGAGGCCTGTTGCCGTCCCGCTGCCTTTTGGCTTGGCGACGGTTTGAATGCGCAGAAAAGGATAGATATGCCGATTGCCGCAATTATCGAGCGCGCCCTTCAGGACGAGATCCTGACGCCGGATGAGGTCGCCGCGCTCTTCGATGTGCCGCATTTTGCGGATGAATGGGGGCTGATTGCAGCGGCGGCGCGGCGCAAGGCGGCCGAAGCCGCGGCGGACAAGGCCGAGGTGCATGCCCAGGTGGGTGTCGATATTGCTCCCTGCCCGCGCGATTGTCTGTGGTGCGCTTTCGCCGTCAGCAACAAGCTGTTCAAGGAGCGGGTCGAGCTTTCCACGGAGGAGGTGGTTGCCCGTTCGCGGCGCTTCGAGGAGGACGGGGCCAACGCGGTCTACTTCATGGTCACCGCCGGGTATGCGTGGGGAAGGCTTATCGAGCTGCTGCAGGAAGTACGGGGAAGACTGCACAGCGACACCGTCATGGTCGTCAATGTGGACGACTTCTCTTTCGAACAGGCGCGGCAACTGGTCGACGCTGGTGTCAGCGGGGTCTATCATGCTGTCCGCTTGGGCGAAGGCGTGGACAATCGCATTCCGGTGGAGACCCGTCTGGAAAGCATGCGCAACGCAAGAGAAGCAGGCCTGAAGATTGGCACGTGCCTGGAAGCCATCGGACCGGATCACACGACCGGGGAACTTGTCGAAAAAACCTTGCTCTGCCGGGATGCCGAACCCGTCTATGCCGGCGCGGCCCGGCGGATTCTTCTGCCCGAGACGGTGCTGTATAGGCGCGGTACGGTCAGCGAAACGCGCATGGTCCATTGCGTCAGCGTCGTGCGCCTGGTGCTGCCTCGTGCGGTAATGGGCAACTGCACCCACGAGCCCTTCAGCCTGGGCGCGGCCCACGGCGCGAGCCTCTTCTGGGCCGAATCCGGCAGCAACCCGCGCGACACCGAGAAGGAAACCGAAGGCAAGCACGGCCTCACCGTGCAGGACTGCCGGGCCATTCTGAAGGAAGCGGACTGGGGGGTGCTCGACGGCCCGTCTCGATGGTATTGATGGTCATTCGTTTTCAGGTGGGCAGACGAAAATCCGGACGCGGCCAGCCCCTGTCGGAGGCCAAGCTGGTTGCCCGTATCGGCGTGCCGTTCGAGGATGCGTTTCTGCCGAAGATCATGTCCAAACAACAGATCCGCTTTGGAGGCACGAATGCCTTGCGGTCGGATGCACGATGAACCGAGCCGGTTCTCCTGTTGCACGCCTTCATTGCAAACCACAAGCCCTGTTCTGCTTCCCCTCCACGCGCCGACTGAGTTTCCGTCCCGTTGCCCATCCTCAGCGTACATCGCGCCCATGCACACCCAGCGCCTTCAGAATCTCGTCCACAATGAGAATGGAGGAGGAAACGGCGAGGATGGCGCCCCAGTCGCTCAACGTCAGGGGGACGGTCTTGAAGACGGACTGCCCGAAGCCGGTGTGCACCGCCAGCACCTGCAGAACGGCCGCCAGACAGATTCCGAACCACAGCCAGGG
Source organism: uncultured Planctomycetales bacterium (assembly GCA_964553265.1). Taxonomy (GTDB): domain Bacteria; phylum Planctomycetota; class SZUA-567; order SZUA-567; family JAFGNG01; genus CAZKKD01. The sequence goes on from CAZKKD010000040.1 coordinate 13,671, forward strand.
ATTGGAGAAGAGACCGACGGAAAGCACCGACATGCGGGAGGTGCGGGCGTTGAGGCTCTGGAACCACTGGAACGCGGCCAGCGTCGTGAAGGCGACGGTCATGGCATAGGCCTCGTCACCCCCATTCAGGTTGTACGCGAAAAGACCAAGCGTGCCGACCGCCATGATGGGTGCGAGCATGAGCATACGCCGCAATAGGACCCAGTCGAGAATGTGGGCGTCTGGATCGCGGGGCGGTTGTTTGAGCACATCCCGATGCATCGGTTCGATCCCCAGGGGAATCGTACAGGCGCCGTCGGTGATCAGGTTGATCCAGAGAATCATGACCGCCGTAAGCGGCAGCGGCAGGCCAATCATCAGCGCCGTGGCAAGGGTGATGATCTCGCCGAGGTTGGTCGTGATGAGAAAGAAGACCACCCGTTTGAGGTTGGCGTAGATGGTGCGTCCTTCCTCCACCGCGTGGATGAGGGTGGCGAAGTCGTCGTCGGTCAGCACCATGTCGGCCGCTTCCTTGGCGACCTCGGTGCCGGTGCGACCCATGGCCACGCCGATGTCCGCGCCCTTGAGCGCCGGCGCGTCGTTCACCCCGTCGCCGGTCATGGATACGATCTCCCCGTGGCTCTTGAGCGCCCGCAGAATGCGCAGTTTGTGGCTTGGGGAGACGCGGGCGTAGACGCTTACCTCGGTTACGGTCTGCTTCAAATCCTCGTCGCTCATGGCGTCAAGTTCGGCTCCGGTGACCGCACGCGGCCTTTCCTCGGAAGCGATGCCCACGTCCCGCGCGATGGCGGCGGCGGTGGCGGCATGGTCGCCGGTGATCATGACCACGCGGATTCCGGCCTCCTTCGCCTCGGCGATGGCCGCGACAGCTTCCGGCCGCGCGGGGTCCACAAGGCCCCACAGCCCGAGGAAGATCAGTTCCTCTTCGGCATCGTCGTTCGTGGCGGTTTCCGTTCCGGCGGACATGGGGCGCATGGCGCCGGCGAGCACACGCAGCGCGTCGTCGGCGAAATCGTTGTTGGCCTCCTCGATGCGCTTGCGCAGCCCGTCCGTCAACTCCCGCTTCTCTCCGTCGACCATGGCGTGCGTGCAGAAGGAGAGGACCCGGTCGGCGCCCCCCTTCACGTAGAGCACGTTCCCCTCGCCCTCGGGGGCGGGGTGGAGGGTGGCCATGTATTTGTTTTCGCTGCTGAAGGGGATCTCGTGAAGCCGGGGGGTCTTCTTCTCCAGATCGTCGCGGACCAGTCCGGCCTTGCGTGCCGCCACAAGGATCGCCCCGTCGGTGGGCGTGCCGTGAAGCAGCCACTCCCCGTCTTCTTCGGCCACGTCGGCGTTGTTGGTCAGCGCGCCGAGGCGCAGAAGGGTCTGCGCTTCCGGGCAGAGTTCGTCCTTTTCGTCTTGCCGCTGGATCTCGCCTTCGGGCGCAAAGCCTGAGCCGGAGACGTCGTATGCGGCGTTCAATGTCCAGAGGCGCGTGGCCGTCATCTCGTTGCGGGTGATGGTGCCGGTCTTGTCCGAGCAGACGACGGTGGTGGAGCCGAGCGTCTCCACGGCGGGCAGGCGGCGGATGATGGCATGGCGCCTGGCCATGCGCTGCACCCCGAGGGCGAGCGTGACGCTGATGACGGCGGGCATGCCTTCGGGGATCGCCGAGACCGCTACCGCCACAGAGAAGAGAACCATCTCCAGCCAGTCGTACCCGCGCGCCAGGCCAAGAAGAAGGACAATCCCCGCCAGGCCGATCCCGGCGAAACCGAGAATCGTGCCCACGCGGGCAAGGCGCTTCTGCAGCGGCGTCTGTTCGCGTTCAGTGCTTTGAACATCGCCCGCAATGCGACCGAGGACGGTGTCCATGCCAGTAGCCACGACCAGCGCACGGCCGCGTCCGGCCGTTATGGCGGTCGAATTCCAGACCATGTTGGTACGATCCGCAAGTGGCGTATCCGAATCCAGTGTTTCCGGTTGTTTGTGAATGGGTTCGCTCTCGCCGGTGAGGGCGGATTCGTCGGCGTGAAGTTCCGCGCTCTCCAGCAGACGCGCATCGGCGGCGACGCGGTCGCCCGTCTCCAGCACCAGCACATCGCCCGGCACGATCTCCTCGGCGTCCACCTCCGTGGCGTGTCCATCACGCAATACCCGCGCGCGGGGGGCGGCCATCTTACGAAGCGCGTCGAGCGCCTTGTCCGCCTTCCACTCCTGGGCGCCGCCGATCAAGGTATTCAGCAGGATGACCACGCCGATGACGACAGCGTCTACCACATGTCCGCCCAGGACGGATACGCCCGCCGCACCAAGAAGGAGGTAAATCAACGGATTGTGAATCTGATGGCCAATTACCTGGAAGACACTCGCCCCCTGCTCGGCCCGGATGGTGTTGCGCCCATGCTGTTCGAGGCGAGGCGCGATTTCGTCACGCTCCAATCCGCTCTCGCCGGACCCTGCCTTCTCGTAAAGCTCTTCGGGGGAGAAACCATGCCAGGCCGGTGCAGTGTCTTCCTTGGACATGCCTCACTCCTCATCAAGCCCTGCTGGAAAATCGGATGGCGCCCGGACCTGCACGATTCAAGACAAAGAGTCTATCCCGATAGGCTCTCGTGGTCCCGAAGCCCGCGTGAGAAGGGCCGGTTCAAGGAGGACGAAACAGGCGATATCAATGGATATCGTCGATGCAGTCCGACGCCGAGTCCGGTGCTTCGCAGCCGGGCGAAGACAATACGGCCTATCGGGATAGGCTCTAACGCTACAGCGTCACTTCTGTTCAACCGCACAGACACAGATGCCACAGATGGATGAACTCAGAACCACACGGATGGGCATCGCAGGGAAACAGCATCGCAATGGGGCCGGGGTTGGCGATGCCGACACGCAAACTCTGCCATCTGTCTCTATCTGTGTGTATCTGTGTCCTGTGGTTTCGAGCCTTTGCCAAGCGAAACGTGACGCTGTCGAACTAAGGCACTTGATCGAAATTAATGGCCCAACTTTTCTCTTGGGTGAAGCACGTAGTCCCATTGACTCAGAAACTCGCATGGCTGAAGCGCCAATGTGTCCATCTCTTCCTTTGAGACGGCGACGCCCTTCTTGTACTTTCGCCGGTCAAGCCTGGCTTTGACTTTGAGCCCCGCCTGCGTGCGCGTGTTGGCGATCAACTCAACGACCGTCTCGAATGTGCGCAGGGGCGCCCTCGCCAGTTCTTGGTGATGTGACAGAAGAGCCGATGCTCTATCTTGTTCCATTTGCTTGTGCCGGGTGGGAAGTGGCTTACATGGATCCTCAGTCCCACGGTATCGGCAAACTGTTGTAGCTGATACTTCCAGACACGAGAGCGGTACCCATTGCTTCCTCCGGCATCTGC